>NZ_DAISXZ010000028.1:0-26442 GCF_036825565.1 Tepidimonas sp.
CCTTTACGGCGGGGGCTGGGTGGGCGTATGCGTCGGTGCTGGTGTTTTCGGCGGTGGGCGGCCTCATCCCCGGCACCCTGTTCGCCCTGGCGGTGCGCCTGGCCCCGGGGCCGCAGACGGTTTCGACGACGGTGGGCTGGGTTCAGCAGTTGTCGTCGTTGGGGCAGTTCGTCGGGCCCCCGTTGGTCGCCTGGCTGGCGGCCCGGGTGGGGGGCTGGCATTGGACGTGGTTGATCAACGTCACCTGCTGTGCCGTGGGGATGGCATTGGCCGCGGCTCTGCAGACCCGGCTGGGCCGCTTGTCCGACCCCGGCGTTCGGCGCACGGGGGGGTGTTGAATGGCACGCCTGCCCCGCCTGTCGGTGACGGATTTGCCCCACCTGGTCCTGTGGCAGGGGCATAACCGGCAGGCCGTGTTTGCAGACGACGACGACCGTCAGGCCTTCGTGGCACTGCTGGGTGACGGCGCGACCCGCGAGGGCGTCGAGGTCCACGGGTATGCGTTGCTCGACGCGGGCCTGTGGTTGCTGGTCACGCCGCGCCGTGAGGGGGCGCTGTCGCGCCTGATGCAGGGGCTGGGGCGCAGCTATGTGCGTCGCTTCAACGCGCGGCATGGCCGTACCGGCACGCTGTGGGAGGGGCGCTACCGCGCCACCGTGCTGGCGCCGGATCGGGTGCTGCCGGCCCTGGTGCTGTTGGACCACGAGCCGGTGCGCGTGGGCCTGGCCCCGTCGCCGGAGGCCTGGCCCTGGTCCACCCACCGCCACTATGCGGGCATCGCGCCGCTGCGTGGCGTGCAGCCGCCCGCGCCCTGGTGGGGCCTGGGGGACACGCCCTTTGCCCGCGAGGCCGCCTACCGCCAGCGCGTGCACGAGGGTTTGCCGCCCGCGCAGGCGCAGGGTTTGCGCGAGGCCGCGATCAAAGGCTGGCCGGTGGGCGATGCCGCCTTTTTGGCCGCGCTGGCGGCGCAGACCGGGCGGCGCACACAACCGGCGCGGCCCGGCCGACCGCGCAAGCGGATTTGATCTGTCCCCAATAAATCCAAAAAATTGTTTCCGATTTATAAATACTACTCTGACCCCAAATAATGTGCTTGCCCGGTTTGCTGCAATGCACTATGCTGCGGTTCTTCTTTGTCAACCCGACCAAGGAGTCAGGCGTGACCGCTACCCCCAACACCCTCGCCGCGCAGCACGGTCTGTACGACGCTGCCCTGGAACACGACGCCTGTGGCGTCGGCTTCGTCGCCCACATCAAGGGGCAAAAAAGTCACGCCATCGTGACCCAGGCGCTCAAGATTCTGGAAAACCTCGACCACCGCGGCGCAGTGGGCGCCGATGCGCTGATGGGCGACGGGGCGGGCATCCTGCTGCAAATTCCGGATCCGCTCTACCGTGAAGAGATGGCCAAGCAGGGTGTGACCCTGCCGCCGCCCGGCGAGTACGGTGTGGGCATGATCTTTTTGCCCAAGGAGCACGCCAGCCGCCTGGCTTGCGAGCAAGAGATGGAGCGCGCCATCAAGGCCGAGGGGCAGGTGCTGCTGGGCTGGCGCGACGTGCCCGTGAACAAGGACATGCCCATGTCCCCCACGGTGCGCAAGACCGAGCCCATCATCCGCCAGGTCTTCATCGGCCGTGGCAGCGACGTCATCGTGCAGGACGCGCTGGAGCGCAAGCTGTACGTGATCCGCAAGACCGCCAGCGCCGCCATCCAGCGCCTGCAGCTGACGCACAGCAAGGAATACTACGTGCCCAGCATGAGCAGCCGCACCGTGGTGTACAAGGGCCTGCTGCTGGCCAACCAGGTGGGCGAGTACTACCTGGATCTGCAGGATCCGCGCTGCGTCTCGGCGCTGGGGCTGGTGCATCAGCGCTTTTCGACCAACACCTTCCCCGAGTGGCCGCTGGCGCACCCGTACCGCTATGTGGCCCACAACGGCGAGATCAACACCGTCAAGGGTAACTACAACTGGATGCGCGCGCGCGAGGGCGTGATGGCCTCGCCCGTGCTGGGCGCGGATCTCAAGAAGCTCTACCCGATCAGCTTTGCCGGCCAGTCCGACACCGCCACCTTCGACAACTGCCTGGAGCTGCTGACCATGGCCGGCTATCCGCTGGCGCAGGCGGTCATGATGATGATTCCCGAGCCGTGGGAGCAGCACACGCTGATGGATGAGCGCCGCCGTGCGTTCTACGAGTACCACGCGGCGATGCTGGAGCCGTGGGACGGCCCGGCGTCCATCGTCTTTACCGACGGGCGGCAGATTGGTGCGACGCTGGACCGCAACGGTCTGCGGCCGTCGCGCTACTGCGTCACGGACGACGACTTCGTCATCATGGCGTCCGAGTCCGGCGTGCTGCCCGTGTCCGAGAGCAAGATCGTGCGCAAGTGGCGCCTACAGCCGGGCAAGATGTTCTTGATCGACCTGGAGCAGGGCCGGCTGATCGACGACGAGGAGGTCAAGGCGACGCTGGCCAACGCCAAGCCGTACAAGCAGTGGATCGAAAACCTGCGCATCCACCTGGACGATGTGCAGCGCCCCGTCGCCGGAGACGACGAGGCCAGCGTGCGCACCGTGGTCGACGAATCGGCCCACGCCGCGATGGAGCAGGTGGACGCCCAGTTGCTCGACCTGCAGCAGGCCTTTGGCTACACGCAGGAGGACATCAAGTTCCTGATGGCACCGATGGCGCAAAACGGCGAGGAGGGCGTCGGCTCGATGGGCAACGACAGCCCGCTGCCCGTGCTGTCCGACCGGCCCAAGCCGCTCTACAACTACTTCAAGCAGCTGTTCGCGCAGGTCACCAACCCGCCGATCGACCCGATCCGCGAAGCGATCGTGATGTCGCTGGTGTCGTTCGTCGGCCCGCGCCCCAACCTGCTGGACATCAACCAAGTCAATCCGCCGATGCGGCTGGAGGTCAGCCAGCCCGTGCTCAGCCACGCCGACATGGCCAAGCTGCGCGACATCGAGCGGCGCACCGGCGGCAAGTTCAAGAGCAGCACGCTGGACATCACTTACCCCGTCGGCTGGGGCAAGGAAGGGGTCGAGGCCAAGCTCGCCTCGCTGTGCGCCGAGGCGGTGGATGCCATCCGCAGCGGCAGCAATATCCTGATCGTGAGTGACCGCGGCGTCAACCGCGAGCGCGTGGCGGTGCCGGCGCTGCTGGCGCTGTCCGCCATCCACCAGCATCTGGTGCGCGAAGGGCTGCGCACCGCGACCGGCCTGGTGGTGGAAACCGGCAGCGCGCGCGAGGTGCACCACTTCGCGGTGCTGGCCGGCTATGGCGCCGAGGCCGTCCACCCCTATCTGGCGCTGGATACGCTCAAGGCCATCCACCAGGACCTGCCCGGCGATCTATCGGCCGACAAGGCGATCGCCAACTACATCAAGGCGGTTGGCAAGGGCCTGTCCAAGATCATGTCCAAGATGGGCGTGTCCACCTACATGAGCTACTGCGGCGCGCAGCTGTTCGAGGCGGTGGGCATCAACAGCGCGACGATCGAAAAATACTTCACCGGCACCGCCAGCCGCGTCGAGGGCATCGGCGTGTTCGAAATCGCCGAGGAGGCCATCCGACTGCACCGGCGCGCCTTTGGTGGCGACCCGCTGCTGACCGACATGCTGGACGTGGGTGGTGAGTATGCCTGGCGCGCGCGTGGCGAGGAGCACATGTGGACGCCCGACGCCATCGCCAAGCTGCAGCACGCCACGCGCGCCGGCAACTACGCGACCTACAAGGAATACGCGCAGATCATCAACGACCAGTCGCGCCGCCACATGACGCTGCGCGGGTTGTTCGAGTTCAAGGTCGATCCGGCCAAGGCGATCCCGATCGATGAGGTCGAGCCCGCCAGCGAGATCGTCAAGCGCTTTGCCACCGGCGCGATGTCGCTCGGCTCCATCAGCACCGAGGCGCACGCCACGCTGGCCGTCGCCATGAACCGCATCGGCGGCAAGAGCAACACCGGCGAGGGCGGCGAGGATCCGGCGCGCTACCGCAACGAACTCAAGGGCATCCCCATCCGCCAAGGCGAGACCCTGGCGTCGGTGATCGGTGCGGACAAAGTCGAGGCCGACATTCCGCTGCAGGCGGGCGACAGCCTGCGCTCGCGGATCAAGCAGGTGGCCTCCGGGCGCTTCGGCGTGACGGCGGAGTACCTGGTCAGCGCCGACCAGATTCAGATCAAGATGGCGCAGGGCGCCAAGCCCGGCGAAGGCGGTCAGTTGCCCGGCACCAAGGTGTCGGAGTACATCGGCTTTCTGCGCTACTCGGTGCCGGGCGTGGGCCTGATCAGCCCGCCGCCGCACCACGACATCTATTCGATCGAGGATCTGGCGCAGCTCATCCACGACCTGAAGAACGTCAACCCGCGCGCGGACATCTCGGTCAAGCTGGTGTCCGAAGTGGGCGTGGGCACGATCGCGGCCGGCGTGGCCAAGGCCAAGGCCGACCACGTCGTCATCGCCGGGCACGACGGCGGCACGGGCGCGTCGCCCTGGTCGTCGATCAAGCACGCCGGCAGCCCGTGGGAGATCGGCCTGGCCGAGACCCAGCAGACGCTGGTGCTCAACCGCCTGCGCGGCCGTATCCGCGTGCAGGTGGACGGCCAGATCAAGACCGGCCGCGACGTGGTGATCGGCGCCTTGCTGGGCGCCGACGAATTCGGCTTTGCCACGGCGCCGCTGGTGGTGGAAGGCTGCATCATGATGCGCAAGTGCCACCTCAACACCTGCCCGGTGGGCGTGGCCACGCAGGATCCGGTGCTGCGGCGCAAGTTCGCCGGCAAGCCCGAGCATGTGGTTAACTACTTCTTCTTCGTCGCCGAGGAGGTGCGCGCCATCATGGCGCAACTGGGCATCCGCCGCTTCGACGACCTGATCGGCCGCACCGAGCTGCTCGATATGAAGAAGGGCATCGACCACTGGAAGGCCAAGGGGCTGGACTACAGCCGCCTGCTGTATCAGCCGCCCACTTCGGCCGAGGTGGCCCACCGCCATGTCGAGACCCAGGACCACGGGCTGGACAAAGCGCTGGACGTCAAGCTGATCGAGAAGTCCCGCCCGGCCATCGAGCGCGGCGAGAAGGTGCACTTCATCGAGAGCGTGCGTAACGTCAACCGCACGGTCGGCGCGATGCTGTCGGGCGAGGTGACGCGCCACCATCCCGAGGGGCTGCCCGACGACACCATCCGCATTCAGATGGAGGGCACGGGTGGCCAGTCGTTCGGCGCCTTCCTGTGCAAGGGCATCACGCTGTACTTGATCGGCGACGCCAACGACTACACCGGCAAGGGTCTGTCGGGCGGCCGCATCGTTGTGCGGCCGAGCATCGACTTCCGTGGCGATGCGGGGCAGAACATTATCGTCGGCAACACGGTGCTCTACGGCGCCACACGCGGCGAGGCGTTTTTCCGCGGCGTGGCGGGCGAGCGCTTCGCGGTGCGCCTGTCGGGTGCCACCGCCGTGGTGGAGGGCACCGGCGACCACGGCTGCGAATACATGACCGGCGGCACCGTGGTGGTGCTGGGCAAGACGGGGCGCAACTTCGCCGCCGGCATGAGCGGCGGCGTCGCCTACGTCTACGACGAGGACGGGATGTTTGCCAAGCGTTGCAACACGGCGATGGTGGCGCTCGACCGCGTGGTCACCAGCGCCGAACAGGAGGCGACCGTGGACCGCGCCGTCTGGCACCGCGGCCAGACCGACGAGGCGCAGCTGCGCCAGCTGCTGGAGGACCACCACCGCTGGACCGGCTCGACCAAGGCGCGCGCGCTGCTGGACGACTGGGCGACCGCGCGCACGCGCTTCGTCAAGGTCTTCCCGCACGAGTACAAGCGCGCGCTGGCCGAGAACGCCGCCAAAGGCACCGCCGCCCCGGCCGAGCCCGCTGCGGCCAAGCCGCTCAAGGCCCGCAAGACCGCCGCGGCCTGAACGCCGCCGACTACCGCATCACGAGGCAATCGATCATGGGAAAGATCACCGGCTTCATGGAATTCGAGCGCGTCGAGGAGGGCTACCAGCCCCCCGCCGAGCGGCTCAAGCATTACCGCGAGTTCGTCATCGGCCTGGATGACTCGCAGGCCAAGGTGCAGGGCGCGCGCTGCATGGACTGCGGCACGCCGTTTTGCAACAACGGCTGCCCCATCAACAACATCATTCCGGACTTCAACGATCTGGTCTTCCGCGGCGACTGGAAGAACGCCATCGCCGTGCTGCACAGCACCAACAACTTCCCGGAGTTCACCGGGCGCATCTGCCCGGCGCCGTGCGAGGCGGCATGCACGCTCAACATCAACGACGACCCGGTGGGCATCAAGTCCATCGAGCACGCCATCATCGACCGTGCCTGGGCCGAGGGTTGGGTCGTGCCCCAGCCGCCCAAGGCCAAGACGGGCAAGAAGGTGGCGGTCGTGGGCTCCGGCCCGGCCGGTCTGGCGGCGGCGCAGCAACTGGCGCGCGCCGGCCACGATGTGACGGTGTTCGAGAAGAACGACCGCATCGGCGGCCTGCTGCGCTACGGCATCCCCGACTTCAAGATGGAGAAGTGGCTGATCGACCGCCGCATCGAGCAGATGCAGGCCGAGGGGGTGACCTTCCGCACCCGCGTGCTGGTCGGCGCCCTGCCCGACGGCAGCAAGGTCACCAACGACGCGCGCGACGTGGTCAGCCCCGAGCAACTGCGCGCCGAGTTCGACGCCGTGCTGCTGTGCGGCGGCGCCGAGCAGCCGCGCGACCTCCCGGTCCCAGGGCGCGAGCTGGAGGGCATCCACTTCGCCATGGAGTTCCTGCCGCAGCAAAACAAGGTCAACGCTGGCGACAAGCTCAAGAAGCAGATCTCAGCCGCCGGCAAGCACGTCATCGTCATCGGCGGCGGTGACACCGGCAGCGACTGCGTCGGCACCAGCAACCGCCACGGTGCGGCCAGCGTGACGCAGTTCGAGGTGATGCCGCAACCGCCCGTGCAGGAGAACAAGCCGCTGACCTGGCCGTACTGGCCGCTGAAGCTGCGCACCAGCTCCAGCCACGAGGAGGGCTGCCAGCGCGAGTTCGCCATCGCCACCAAGGAGTTCGTCGGCAAGAACGGCAAGGTCACGGCCGTGCGCACCGTCCACGTCGAGATGAAGGAAGGCAAGCTGGTCGAGATTGCCGGCACCGAAAAGGAATACAAGGCGGACCTGGTGCTGCTGGCGATGGGCTTCGTGTCGCCGATCGCATCGGTGCTGGACGCCTTTGGTGTCGAGAAGGATGCGCGTGGCAACGCCAAAGCCAGCACCGAGCTGGTCGGCGGCTACGCCACCAACGTGCCGCAGGTGTTCGCCGCCGGCGACATGCGCCGCGGGCAGTCGCTGGTGGTGTGGGCGATCCGCGAGGGCCGACAGGCCGCGCGCGCGGTGGACGAGTTTCTGATGGGGCACTCCGTCCTGCCCCGCTGACCGGTGGTGCCCGGCACGCTTCCGGGTAATCCCGTATGATTCGGCAGCCGGCTTGTCCGGCTGTTATCATTTTTTCTTTATGAATGCCTCCGCTCTGGTCGAACTGCGCGACGTCGTCTTTGGCTACGACGACGAGCGGCTCGTGCTCGACCGCGTCAGCCTGCACGTGCCGCGCGGCAAGGTGACGGTGCTGATCGCCACCTCCGGCGGCGGCAAAACGACGCTGCTGCGCCTGATCGGTGGGCAATTGCGCGCGCGCAGCGGGCAGGTGCTGTTCGACGGGCAGGACGTCGGCGCGCTGGATCGCGACGGGCTGTACGCGGTGCGCCGGCGCATGGGGCTGCTGTTCCAGTTCGGCGCGCTGTTCACCGACCTGTCGGTGTTCGACAACGTGGCCTTTCCGCTGCGCGAGCACACGCGCCTGCCGGAGCCGCTGATCCGCGACATCGTGCTGATGAAGCTGCATGCGGTGGGCCTGCGCGGCGCGCGCGACCTGATGCCGGGCGAGCTCTCCGGCGGCATGGCGCGGCGCGTGGCGCTGGCGCGCGCGATCGCGCTCGACCCGGAGCTGATCATGTTCGACGAGCCGTTTTCGGGGCTGGATCCGATCTCGCTCGGCACGGCTGCGCGGCTGATTCGCCAGCTCAACGATACGCTGGGCCTGACCAGCATCATGGTGTCGCACGAGCTGGAGTCCACCTTTGCGGTGGCCGACCACATCGTCGTGCTGGCCAACGGCCGTGTCGCGATGCAGGGCACGCCTGACGAGGTGCGCCGCAGCGACGACCCGTTGATCCGGCAGTACGTGACGGCTTCGCCCGACGGGCCGGTGCGCTTCCATTACCCTGCGACGCCGGTGGAGGACGAATACGGGCCGGCTGCCGCGGCCGGGGGAGGGCGGTGATGCGCTTTTGGCATCCAGCCGACGTGGGCTTGGCGGTGCGCGCCAAGCTGGCCGACCTGGGGCTGGGCGCGCGGCTGTTCGTGCGGCTGCTGCTCGGCACCTGGGCGAGCTTTCGGCGCTTCGGGCTGATCCGCGACCAGATCCACTTCCTCGGCAACTATTCGCTGTCGATCATCGCCGTCTCGGGGCTTTTCGTCGGCTTCGTGTTCGGGCTGCAGGGCTACTACACGCTGCAGCGCTACGGCTCCTCCGAGGCGCTGGGCCTGTTGGTGACGCTGAGCCTGGTGCGCGAGCTGGGGCCGGTGGTGACGGCGCTGCTGTTTGCGGGCCGCGCCGGCACGTCGCTGACCGCCGAGATCGGGTTGATGAAGGCCGGCGAGCAGCTCAGCGCCATGGAGATGATGGCGGTGGACCCGATCGACAGGGTGCTGGCGCCGCGCTTTTGGGGCGGCGTGATCGTGATGCCGCTGTTGGCCGCGGTGTTCAGCGCGATGGGCATCATCGGCGGCTGGATCGTCGGCGTGCTGATGATCGGCGTGGACGGCGGCGCGTTCTGGAGCCAGATTCAGGGTGGCGTGGACGTCTGGTCCGACGTCGGCAACGGCATCGTCAAGAGTGTGGTGTTCGGCATCGCGGTGACCTTCATCGCGCTGCTGCAGGGCTTCGAGTCGCACCCGACGCCGGAGGGCGTCTCGCGCGCCACCACGCGCACCGTGGTGATGGCGTCGCTGACGGTGCTGGGGCTGGACTTCATCCTGACGGCGCTGATGTTCACGATCTGATCAGGGGAAGGATTCGACGGATGCAACGTTCCAAGATCGACGTCTGGGTGGGCCTGTTCGTGCTGATCGGCGCGGCGGCCATCCTGTTTCTGGCGCTGCAGGCGGCCAACCTGCTCAACCTGAGCTTGGCGCCGACCTACCGCGTCACCGCCGTGTTCGACAACGTCGGCTCGCTCAAGCCCAAGGCGGCGGTGCGCAGCGCGGGCGTGCTGGTCGGGCGCGTGGAGTCCATCGCCTTCGACGACAAGACCTTCCAGGCGCGTGTGGTGCTGGCGCTGGAGTCGCGTTATGCCTTCCCCAAAGACAGCTCGTTCAAGATCCTGACCAGCGGGTTGCTGGGCGAGCAGTACATCGGCATCGAGCCGGGCGGCGCGGACGCGAATCTGGCCGCGGGCGATGTGGTGGCGCTGACCCAGTCCGCCGTGGTGCTGGAGAATCTGATCGGCCAGCTCCTGTTCAACAAGGCCGCCGAGGCGGGGGGCGGCAAATGAGTCGCTGGCGCTTGCATAGCCGGGTCGCGCGTCTGGTCGGCCTGGGGGGGGTGCTCGGGGCCCTGGCCGGTTGCGCCACCGGGCCCGACGCGCATCCGCGCGACCCCCTGGAGCCGTTCAACCGCGGCGTCTATCGGTTCAACGAGGCGGTGGACCGCGCGGTGCTCAAGCCCGTCGCCGAAGGCTATGTGGCGGCCGTGCCGTCACCGGTGCGCACTGGGGTGGGCAACTTTTTTGGCAATCTGCGCGACCTGTGGTCGGCCGTGAATGCGGCCTTGCAGGCGCGCCCGCAGCCGGCGGTGGAAAACGCCATGCGCTTTGGCGTCAATACCTGCTTCGGCTTGCTCGGGCTGCTGGACGTGGCCAGCGAAATGGGCATCCCCCGCACGACGCTGGACTTTGGCCACACCCTGGGCCGCTGGGGCGTTCCGTCGGGTCCATATCTGGTGCTGCCGCTGTTGGGGCCGTCCAGCGTGCGCGAGGCCGTGGCGTGGCCCATCGACCGCCGGGCGGACCCCGTGTCGCAGGGCATCGACGATGTGGCGACCCGCAACTCGGCCCAGACGTTGCGGCTGGTGGACACGCGCGCCACCCTGCTGCGCGCGGGCGATCTGCTGGAACAGGCGGCGCTGGACAAATACGGTTTTACGCGCGACGCCTATCTTGCGCGGCGCCAAAGCCAGGTCGATGCGGCCCGCGGCGACGATGACTGACGTGTGACGACCGTAACCATGGGTAACCGACCGGAACCCGCGACCGTCCCCCCGCCCCCAATGGATATGAGCAAGCCAACCCTTACCCTTTCTGCCCGCCCGGTGGGTGCGATGACCGGCCGCCGCCAGTGGCTGGCCCTGATGGCCGTGGCCGCTGCGACCGCGTTGCCCGCGTGGCCGTCCCGGGCTCAGACCACGGAGGCCCCCGATACGCTGATCCAGCGTGTGGCCAACGATGTGTTCGAGACCGTCAAGCGCGATCCGGCGATCCGCAACGGCGACATGGCCCGCATCGTCGAGCTGGTGGACACCAAGCTGATGCCGCATGTCAATTTCGAGCGCATGACGTCGTCCGCAGTGGGCCGCTTCTGGCGCCAGGCCACGCCCGAGCAGCGCCAGCGTCTGCAAGCCGAGTTCAAGACCCTGCTGGTGCGCACCTATGCCGGCGCGCTGACGCAGATTCGCGACCAAACGCTGGTGATTCGCCCGCTGCGTGCGGCGGCTGGCGCGACCGAGGTGGTCGTGCGCTCCGAAATCCGCGGCAAGGGCGACCCGATCCAGCTGGACTACCGGCTGGAGCAAACCCCAACGGGCTGGAAGGTCTACGACCTGAATGTGCTGGGCGTGTGGCTGGTGGAGACCTACCGCACCCAGTTCGCGCAGGAGATCGGCGCCAAGGGCATCGATGGGCTGATCGATGTGCTGGCCGAACGCAACCGGGCCAACGCCCAGCGGGGCTGAGCCACCATGGGGGACCCGCTTGCCGTGACCTTGCCGGCGCTGCCCGCCACCCTGACGCATGCGCAATCGGCGGCCTATCTGGCCCAGTGCCGCGCGGCGCTGGCCGCAGCGGGCCGCGGCGCGACGGTGCAGTTGGATGCCTCGGCCTTGCACGAGTTCGACTCCTCCGCGTTGGCGGTGCTGCTCGCGGTGCGGCGCGAGGTGCTGGCACGCGGGGCGCAGTGGCGACTGAACGGCCTGAACGAGCGGGCGCGGGTGCTGGCCGGCCTGTACGGCGTGGCCGAACTGCTGTCCGCGTAAAATCATCGGTTTATGTCCGCCGCCGTCTCATTCCAGCAGGTCAACAAGCGTTTCGACACCTCGCGCGGGCCGCTGCAGGCGCTGCAGGATGTGACGTTCGACATCCAGCCGGGCGAATTCTTCGGTCTGCTCGGCCCAAACGGCGCGGGCAAGACCACCCTGATCAGCATCCTGGCGGGCCTGAGCCGGCCGACCCGCGGGCACGTCACCGTGTTTGGCGCCGACGTGCACGCCCAGCCCATGGAGGCTCGGCGGCGACTCGGCATCGTGCCGCAGGAACTGGTGTTCGACCCCTTCTTCACGGTGCGCGAGGCCCTGCGCTTTCAGTCCGGCTACTTTGGCATCCAGGGCAACGGCGCGTGGATCGACGAACTGCTGGCCGGACTGGGACTGGCGGACAAGGCCGACACCAACATGCGCCAGCTCTCCGGTGGTATGAAGCGCCGCGTCATGGTGGCGCAGGCGCTGGTGCACCGGCCCCAGGTCATCGTGCTGGACGAGCCGACCGCCGGCGTGGACGTGGAGCTGCGGCAGACCCTGTGGGCTTTCATCTCGCGCCTCAACCGCGACGGCTGCACCGTGCTGCTGACCACCCACTATCTGGAGGAGGCCGAGGCCCTGTGCGGCCGCATCGCGATGCTGCGGGCCGGCCGCGTGATCGCGCTGGAGCGCACCGCCGAGCTGTTGCGCCGCGCCTCGTCCAACGTGCTGCATTTCAAGACCGATCAGGCCCTGCCGGACGCGCTGGCCGCGCGCGCCCGTGTGACGGGTCGCATCAAGCAGATCAAGGTGCACGACGCCTACGAGGTCGAGCAGACGTTGGCGGCGCTGCGCCAGGCCGGCATCGTCATGGAAGACATCGAGGTCCACAAAGCGGATCTGGAGGATGTTTTCCTGGAACTGATGGCCGGGCAGCCGGACGGGGAGGCGCGCGCGTGACTGGTTGGCGGACCCTGTTTCTGAAAGAGGTGCTGCGGTTCTGGAAGGTGGCTTTCCAGACCGTGGCTGCGCCGATCGTCACGGCGATTTTGTATCTGTTGATCTTCGGCCATGTGCTCGAGGAGCATGTGCAGGTCTACGACGGCGTGGGCTACACCGCCTTTTTGCTGCCGGGGCTGGCGATGATGAGCCTGCTGCAAAACGCGTTTGCCAACAGCTCGTCCAGCCTGATCCAGAGCAAGATCATGGGTAACCTGGTCTTCGTTTTGCTCACCCCGCTGTCGCACCGCGCCTGGTTTGCGGCTTACGTCGGATCGTCCGTGGTGCGTGGGCTGGCGGTGGGCGCCGGGGTGCTGCTGGTGACGGCCTGGGCGGCGGACCTGCGTTTTGCGCATCCGCTGTGGATCGTGGCATTTGCCGTGCTGGGCGCCGGGCTGCTGGGTTCACTGGGGGTCATTGCGGGGTTGTGGGCCGAGAAATTCGACCAAATGGCCGCCTTCCAGAACTTCATCATCATGCCGATGACGTTTCTCTCCGGCGTGTTTTATTCCATCCATTCGCTGCCCCCCTTCTGGCAGACCGTCAGCCACCTCAATCCGTTTTTTTACATGATCGATGGGGCGCGCTACGGCTTCTTCGGGGTCAGCGACGTCTCGCCCTGGCTGAGTCTGACGGTGGTGGCGGGGGTTTTCCTGGGCGTGGCCGCCCTGACCTTGCACCTGCTGCGCATCGGGTACAAGATCCGCCATTGACCCTTGGCCATCGATTGCGCGCGGCGCGCAGAGCGCACCGTGCCGACCTGCCGCTTTGTCCTTCATGATGACTGCCGACCAACTCCGCTCCCTCATCGCTGCCGGCCTACCCTGCGACCACCTGGAGGTGTCCGGCGACGGCCGCCACTGGGCGGCGGTGATCGTCTCACCCGCGTTCGAGGGGCGGCGTGCCGTGCAGCGCCACCAACTGGTCTACGCCACGCTGGGCCAGCGCATCCACACCGATGAGGTGCATGCGCTGTCCATGAAGACCTACACCCCGGCCGAGTGGCGTGCCGCCAGTCGGGCCTGAGGGGGCGATGATGGACCGACTCCTGATCCGTGGCGGGCAGCGCCTGCATGGCGAAGTACCCGTCTCCGGTGCCAAGAACGCGGCGCTGCCCGAGCTGTGCGCGGCGCTGCTGACCGACCAGCCAGTGATCCTGCGCAACGTCCCCCGCTTGCGTGACGTGTCCACCATGCGCACGCTGCTGGAGCGCATGGGCGTGCAGGTGCAAACGCATGGCGAGCGCGGTGGCATGACGCTGCACGCCGCGGCGGCGCTGGATCCGGTCGCGCCGTACGAGCTGGTCAAGACCATGCGCGCCTCGGTGCTGGTGCTGGGGCCTCTGGTCGCCCGCTGCGGTCAGGCGCGGGTGTCGCTGCCAGGTGGGTGTGCCATCGGCTCGCGGCCGGTGGACCAACACATCAAGGGCCTGCAGGCCATGGGGGCGGAAATCGCGGTCGAGCACGGCTACATCGAGGCCCGCTTGCCCGCCGGCCGCTCGCGCCTGCGCGGCGCGCGCGTTACCACCGACATGGTTACCGTGACCGGCACCGAAAACCTGATGATGGCGGCTACCCTGGCCGAGGGCGAGACGGTGCTGGAAAACGCCGCCCAGGAGCCGGAGGTGGTCGATCTGGCCGAGATGCTGATCCGCATGGGCGCGCGCATCGAGGGGCACGGGACCAGCCGCATCCGCATCGAGGGCGTGCCGGCCTTGGGTGGCACCGAGCACACCGTGGTGTCCGACCGCATCGAGGCCGGCACCTTTTTGTGCGCGGTGGCCGCCACCGGCGGCGAGGCATGGCTGCGCGGCGGGCGGGGGGATCACCTTGATGCCGTCATCGACAAGCTGTGCGAGGCGGGCGCCACCGTGGAGGTCGATGCCACCGGCATCCGCGTGCGCTCGCCGGGCGGCGCGGCCCTGCGCGCGCAGAGCTTTCGCACCACCGAATACCCGGGCTTCCCCACCGACATGCAGGCGCAGTTCATGGCGCTCAACTGCGTGGCGCAGGGGCCCAGCGCCGTCACCGAGACGATTTTCGAGAACCGCTTCATGCATGTGCAGGAGCTGGCCCGGCTGGGCGCGCGCATCCACATCGACGGGCGCACCGCCGTCGTCGAGGGTGGCCAGCGCCTGACCGGCGCCGCCGTCATGGCGACCGATCTGCGTGCGTCGGCCAGTCTGGTGATCGCCGGCCTGGTGGCAGATGGCGAGACGATCGTCGATCGCATCTACCACCTGGACCGCGGCTACGACCGCATGGAGCGCAAGCTGCGGGCCCTGGGGGCCGACATCGAAAGGATCGCATGAGCGCCGAAACCGTTACCCTGGCCCTGTCCAAGGGCCGCATCTTCGAGGAGACGCTGCCCCTGCTGCGCACCGCCGGCATCGAGGTGCTGGAAGACCCCGAGACCTCGCGCAAGCTGATCCTGCCCACCAACCGGCCCGAGGTGCGCGTGGTGCTCGTGCGCGCCAGCGACGTGCCGACCTACGTCGAGCACGGTGGCGCCGACCTGGGCGTGTGCGGCAAGGACACCCTGATCGAGCACGAGGCCGCTTGGGGTGACGCGGCCCAGGTGGGGCTGTACCGACCGCTGGATTTGGGCATCGCCCGTTGCCGCATGAGCGTGGCCGTCCCGGCGGACTTCGACTACGTGCGCGCCGTGCGCCAGGGCGCGCGCCTGCGTGTCGCGACCAAATACGTCGCCATCGCGCGCGAGTTTTTTGCCAGCAAGGGCGTGCATGTGGATCTGATCAAGCTCTATGGCAGCATGGAGCTGGCGCCGCTGACCGGGCTGGCCGACGCCATCGTGGATCTGGTGTCCACCGGCAACACGCTCAAGGCCAACCGGCTGGTGGAGGTCGAGCGCATCATGGACATTTCCTCGCAGCTCGTGGTGCGGCCGACCTCGCTCAAACTCAAGCGTGCGCGGATACGCCCCATTTTGGATGCCTTCGCGCGGGCGGTGGCGACGCCCGGCGCCTGAGCCGCTGCCCCCACCGGCGCCGTCCGCAGGTCGTGCGGGCGGCCCCGCTTGCCCCGCTGTGCTGCGACAATCATGCCCATGACTGCTGCCGATACCCCCCGAGCCCGGCCCCTGCGGCTGGATACCGCCGATGACGACTTCGAGGCGCGTTTTGCGGCCCGTCTGCATTGGTCGGCGGACACCGATGCGGCGATCGAATCCCGCGTGGCGGCCATTCTGGCCGATGTGCGGGCCCGGGGCGATGCGGCGGTGCTGGAGTACACCCGCCGGTTCGACACGGTGGAGGCCGAGCGCGTGGCCGACCTGGAATTGGGCGCCGACGACTTGCGCGCCGCCTTCGAGGCCATTCCCGCCGACCAGCGTGATGCGCTGCAACAGGCCGCCGCGCGCGTGCGCCGCTACCACGAGGCGCAGCTCGAAGCCTGTGGCCGCTCGTGGCAGGTTCACGATGCCGACGGCACGCTGCTGGGCCAAAAAGTCACGCCGTTGGACCGTGTCGGCATCTATGTGCCAGGCGGCAAGGCCGCCTACCCGTCCAGCGTGTTGATGAACGCCATCCCCGCCCACGTCGCTGGCGTGCCGGAGATCGTGATGGTCGTGCCGACCCCGCGCGGCGAGCGCAATCCGCTGGTGCTGGCCGCTGCGCACGTCGCGGGGGTGAGTCGCGCGTTTGCGATCGGCGGGGCGCAGGCCGTGGCGGCGCTGGCCTACGGCACGGAGACCATCCCCCAGGTGGACAAGATCACCGGTCCGGGCAATGCCTACGTCGCCAGCGCCAAGAAGCATGTGTTCGGCACCGTCGGCATCGACATGATCGCCGGGCCGAGCGAAATCCTGGTGCTCGCCGACGGCACCACACCGCCCGACTGGGTGGCGATGGACCTGTTCAGTCAGGCCGAGCACGACGAGTTGGCGCAGTCCATTCTGCTGTGCCCGGACGCAGCCTATCTGGATGCGGTGCAGGCCGCCATTGATCGACTGCTGCCCACGATGCCGCGCGCGGACATCATCGTGCGCAGCCTCGAGGGCCGAGGCGCGCTGATCCGCACCCGCAGCATGGAGGAGGCCTGCGCGCTGAGCAACCGCATCGCGCCCGAGCACCTGGAGATCGCCAGCCGCGAGCCGCACCGCTGGGAGCCGCTGCTGCGCCACGCGGGGGCCATCTTCCTGGGTGCTTACACCAGCGAGAGCCTGGGCGACTACTGCGCCGGCCCCAACCATGTGCTGCCCACCAGCGGTACGGCGCGCTTTTCCAGCCCGTTGGGGGTGTACGACTTTCAAAAGCGCTCCAGTCTGATCGAGGTCAGCGCCGAGGGGGCGCAGACGCTGGGCCGCATCGCGTCGGTGCTGGCGCACGGCGAGGGCCTGACCGCCCACGCGCGCGCCGCCGAGCTGCGCCTGCGCGGGGAGGGCGCGGCATGAACCCGTTGCTGGAGGCCGCGCTGCAGCGCATCCGCCAGGACGTGCAGGGCATGCACGCCTACGCCATTCAGGACGCGACCGGCCTGATCAAGCTGGATGCGATGGAAAACCCCTACCCGCTGCCCGAGGCCCTGCAACACGCGCTCGGTCAACGGCTGGGGGCGGTGGCCGTCAACCGCTACCCGGGCCCGCGCATCGAGGATCTCAAACGCGCGTTGGCGGCGCATGTCGGGCTGCCCTCGGGCGCCGCGCTCATGCTGGGCAACGGCTCGGACGAACTGATCGGCCTGCTGGCGATGGCCTGTGACCGGCCGGGCGCCGCCATCCTGGCGCCGGTGCCGGGCTTCGTCATGTACGCCATGAGCGCGCAGTTGCAGGGGCTGGCCTTCCACGGCGTGCCGCTCACCCCCGACTTTGCGCTCGACGAGGCGGCGATGCTCGAGGCCATCGCGCGGGAGCGTCCGGCCATCACCTACTTGGCCTACCCCAACAACCCGACCGCCAACTGCTGGGATCCAATCGTGATCCGGCGCCTGATCGCCGCCGTCGGCGCGGTGGGGGGGCTGGTCGTCATGGACGAAGCCTATCAGCCCTTTGCCAGCCACACCTGGCTCGACGAATGGCGCACCGACCCGGCGGCCCACGGGCATGTGCTGGTCATGCGCACGCTCTCCAAGTTTGGCCTGGCCGGGGTGCGCTTGGGCTACCTGATCGGGGCGGCGCCGCTCGTGGCCCAGATCGACAAGGTGCGCCCGCCGTACAACGTCAGCGCCCTCAATGCCGAGTGCGCGTTGTTCGCGCTGGAGCATGCGGACGTGTTTGCCGAGCAGGCCGCGGCGATCCGTGCCGAGCGGCAGCGGCTGATGCACGCCCTGGCCGCGTTGCCCGGCGTGCAGCCCTATCCAAGCGAGGCGAACATGATCCTCGTGCGCGTGCCCGACGCCGCCAAGGCATTCGCCGGTCTGCGCGCGCGTGGCGTCCTCGTGAAGAATGTTTCTACAATAAACCCGATGCTTGCCAACTGCTTGCGGCTGACCGTGGGCACTCCCGCCGAGAACGAGGCGCTGCTCGCGGCGCTGCCGCCATCGCTATGACTACCCTGCCTGCTCCCAGCGCCGCCGCCCGCACCGCGGACGTCCAGCGCGTGACGGCCGAGACCCAGATCCGCGTGCGCGTGGACCTCGACGGCACCGGCCGCGCTCGGCTGGACACCGGCATCGGCTTTTTCGACCACATGTTGGACCAGATCGCCCGCCATGGGCTGATCGATCTGGAGATCGAGTGCCGCGGGGATCTGCACATCGACGGCCACCACACGGTGGAGGACGTCGGCATCACCCTCGGGCAGGCGGTGGCGCGCGCGGTCGGTGACAAGCGCGGCATCCGCCGTTACGGTCATGCCTACGTGCCGCTGGACGAGGCGCTGTCGCGCGTCGTGGTGGATTTTTCCGGTCGTCCGGGCCTGCACATGGACGTGCGGTTTACGGCCGGTATGATCGGCCAGCTCGACACCCAGCTCGTCTATGAGTTTTTTCAGGGCTTCGTGAACCACGCCGGCGTGACGCTGCACATCGACAACCTCAAAGGCCACAACGCACACCACCAGTGCGAGACCATCTTCAAGGCCTTTGCGCGCGCCCTGCGGGCCGCGCTGGAGCGCGACCCCCGGCTGGGGGACGCCGTCCCCTCGACCAAGGGCAGCCTGTGAGGCCGGTGCACGCCAAGTCTCCCCCCACCAAGATGAACATTCCGGTCAGGCGCGAGACGGTCGCGGTCGTCGACTACGGCATGGGGAATCTGCGCTCGGTGGCGCAGGCGGTCATCCACGCGGCGCTGGCCACCGACCATGTCGAGGTGGTCGTCACCGCCAGTCCGCAGGTGGTGCGCGATGCGCACCGCGTCGTGCTGCCGGGGCAGGGTGCCATGCCCGACTGCATGGCCGAGCTCGAGCGCAGCGGCCTTCGCGAGGCGGTCCTGCACGCCGCGGCCACCAAGCCGCTGTTCGGGGTGTGTGTCGGCATGCAGATGCTGCTCGAGCACTCCGAGGAAGGCGACACCGCCGGCCTGGGTCTGATCGCGGGTCGGGTGGTTCGGTTTCGTCTGGGGGGGCAGAGCCAGCCGGATGGCAGCCGCTTCAAGGTGCCACAGATGGGCTGGAACCGGGTCTGGTATGGTTTCGAGCACGGCGCTGCCGAGCGGCCCGCCCCCCATCCGCTGTGGGCCGGCATCCCGGACGGCAGCTACTATTATTTCGTGCACAGCTACCACGCCCATCCGGCCGACCCGGCCTGCGCGGCCGGCATGACCGAGTACGGCGTGCGCTTTGCCAGCGCCATCGCGCGTGACAACCTGTTCGCCACCCAGTTCCACCCCGAAAAAAGCTCGGCCCAGGGGTTGGCGCTGTATCGCAACTTCCTGCACTGGAACCCCTGAGGCCCCGCCCCCGACGAGCCATGCTGCTGATTCCTGCCATCGACCTGAAAGACGGCCAGTGCGTGCGCCTCAAGCAAGGCGACATGGACCAGTCCACCGTATTCAGTGACGACCCCGCCGCCATGGCCCGCCACTGGGTCGAGCAGGGCGCGCGCCGCCTGCACCTGGTGGACCTCAACGGCGCATTCGCCGGCAAGCCGCGCAACGAAGCCGCCATCCGCAGCATCCTGCGCGAGGTGGGCCACGAAGTCGATGTGCAACTCGGCGGCGGCATCCGCGACCTCGACACCATCGAGCGCTACCTGGACGCCGGCCTGCGCTACGTCATCATCGGCACCGCGGCGGTCAAGAACCCCGGCTTCCTGCAGGACGCCTGCACGGCGTTCGGCGGCCACATCATCGTCGGGCTGGATGCCAAGGACGGCAAGGTGGCCACCGACGGCTGGAGCAAGCTGACCGGCCACGAGGTGGTGGACCTGGCCCGCAAGTTCGAGGACTATGGCGTCGAGTCCGTCATCTATACCGACATCGGCCGCGACGGTATGCTCACCGGCATCAACATCGAGGCCACGGTGCGGCTGGCCCAGGCGCTGTCCATCCCGGTCATCGCCTCCGGCGGGCTGTCCAACCTGGACGATGTCCGTCGGCTGTGCGAGGTCGAGTCCGAGGGTGTGGAGGGCGTGATCTGCGGCCGCGCCATCTACAGCGGCGACCTGGACTACGCCGCGGCGGTCCGCCTCGTCGACGGCGTGGGCGCCTGACGATGCTGGCCAAGCGCATCATCCCCTGCCTGGACGTCACCGGCGGGCGCGTCGTCAAGGGCGTCAACTTCGTCGAGCTGCGCGATGCCGGAGACCCGGTGGAAATCGCCGCGCGCTACAACGAGCAGGGCGCCGACGAGCTGACGTTTCTGGACATCACCGCCACCAGCGACGGGCGCGACCTGATCCTGCCCATCATCGAGGCGGTGGCGAGCCAGGTGTTCATTCCGCTGACGGTGGGCGGCGGCGTGCGCACCGTGGAGGACGTGCGCCGGCTGCTCAATGCCGGGGCGGACAAGGTCAGCTTCAACTCCGCTGCCATCGCCAATCCCCAGGTCATCCGCGATGCGTCGGGCAAGTACGGCTCGCAGTGCATTGTCGTGGCCATCGACGCCAAGCGGCGCACGGCCGGCGAGTGCCAACGCCCTGGCCCGGACGGCCAGCCTCTGGGGCCGGGATGGGACGTCTATTCCCACGGGGGGCGCAAAAACGTCGGCTTGGATGCGGTGGCCTGGGCGCGCCAGATGGCGGACTTTGGCGCCGGCGAAATCCTGCTCACCAGCATGGACCGCGATGGCACCAAGGCGGGCTTCGACCTCGAACTCACCCGTGCCGTCAGCGATGCGGTGGATGTGCCCGTGATCGCCTCGGGCGGGGTGGGCAACCTGGATCACCTGGTGGATGGCATCCGGGTCGGCGGTGCCGACGCGGTGCTCGCGGCCAGCATCTTCCACTACGGCGAATACACCATCGCCCAGGCCAAGCAGCGCATGGCCGAGGCGGGCATCCCCGTGCGGAGGTGAGCGGCATGGCCGACTGGCTCGATCGCATCAAATGGGACGCGCAGGGCCTGGTGCCCGTGATCGCCCAGGAGCGCGGGACTGGCGACGTGCTGATGTTCGCCTGGATGAATCGCGAGGCCCTGCAAAAGACCGCCGAACTGGGCCGCGCCGTCTACTACAGCCGCTCGCGCGGCCGCCTGTGGTACAAGGGGGAGGAATCCGGCCATGTGCAGCAGGTGCACGAAATCCGCCTCGACTGCGACGACGACGTGGTGCTGCTGCAGGTGACGCAACTGGGCCACGAGCCGGGCATCGCCTGCCACACCGGGCGCCACAGTTGCTTTTATCAGCGCCTGGACACGCAGCGCGGCGAGTGGCAGGCCGTCGATCCCGTGCTCAAGGATCCGCAATCCATCTACCGCTGACCATGACCGACATCCCGCCGCTCGACACCCTGCTGCGCCTGGCCGCCGTCATCGACAGCCGCAAGCCGGCCGCCGGGGGCGACCCCGAGCGCAGCTACGTCGCGCGCCTGCTGCACAAGGGGCCGGATGCCTTTCTGAAAAAAATCGCCGAGGAGGCGGGCGAGGCCGTGATGGCCGCCAAGGACCTGCAGCACGGTGCCGGCAGCGCGCAGGCGTTCGTGGGCGAGGTGGCCGACCTCTGGTTTCACAGCCTGATCGCGCTGGCGCATTTCGGCCTAGGGCCGGCCGATGTGGTGGCCGAGCTGGCGCGCCGCGAGGGCCTGTCCGGGCTGGAAGAAAAAGCCCTGCGCAAGGCCCGCGCGCGCGAGGCCGAGGCGCAGTCCCCGCTCCCCCAACCCTGAGCCCGACCTGCAGGAGGCGCCCATGTCGACCCCGCCCGTGATCGACGTCACCCCCAAGACACCCGAGCAGCTCGCCAGCCTGCGCCGGCTGACGCTGGCGGTCTACATCCTCTATGCGGCATCGTGGTTCGTCGCCGTGACCGCGCTCGTGGGCATCATCGTCAACTACGTCAAGCGCGAGGATGTCGCCGGCACCCTCTACGAGAGCCATTTCACCTGGCAGATCCGCACCTTCTGGTGGAGCCTGCTGTGGGCCGCGCTCGGCTTTCTCACGCTCGTCCTCGGGGTGGGCGCGGTGATTCTGCTCGCCGCGGCCGTCTGGTCCCTGTACCGGTTGGTCAAAGGTTTTCTGTACTGGAACGACCGCCGGCCCATGCCCGTCTGATCCGCACCCCTTCCGATCCCGACCCGACCGACCATGTCGCACGACCCCAACTGCATTTTTTGCAAGATCGTCGCCGGCCAGATCCCCAGCCGTAAGGTCTACGAAGACGACGAGCTGTACGCTTTCCACGACATTCAGCCCTGGGCGCCGGTGCATTTTTTGATCGTCCCCAAGGCGCACATCCCGTCCATGGCCCAGTTGACCGCCGAGCACGAGCGCCTGATGGGCCGCCTGATGGTGCTCGCCCCGCGTCTGGCGCTGGAGCAGGGCTGCCTGCCCTACCCGGAAGGGGGGTTCCGCATCGTCGCCAACACCGGCGAGCACGGCGGGCAGGAGGTGCACCACCTGCACGTACACGTCATCGGTGGTCCCCGCCCCTGGCGCAAGGGGTGAACCCATGGCCGCGCCCTTTCGGGCACAATCGCGGCATTCCCGCGTCCGGGCGAACCCCCGGCGCTGCGTAGAATCAAACATGGCATCGGGGCCGGCTGCCCCGTCGTTGGAGTAGAACATGGGCAGTTTTTCCATTTGGCACTGGCTGGTCGTCCTGCTGATCGTGGTGCTGGTCTTCGGCACCAAGAAGCTCAAGAACATCGGGTCCGACCTGGGCAGCGCGGTCAAGGGCTTCAAGGACGGCATGCGCGACGGCAGCGCGCCGGAGTCGTCGTCCACCGCCACGGCGCAGGTGGGGCAGGACAAGGCGGCCGAAAAGACCACCATCGACGTCGACGCCAAGACCAAGTCGTGAGCGCGGTCCCCCCGCATGATCGACCTCGGTATCTCCAAGCTCGCCCTCATCGGGGTCGTGGCGCTCGTCGTCATCGGCCCCGAGAAGCTGCCGCGCGTGGCCCGCACCGTGGGCGCGCTGCTGGGCAAGGCGCAGCGCTACGTGGCCGACGTCAAGGCCGAGGTCAACCGCACCATTGAGCTCGAAGAGCTCAAGCGCATGAAAGAGGCGGTCGAAAAGACCGCCCGCGACGTCGAGACGCAGGTCAGCTCGACCGCGGCCGAGTTCGAGCGCGAATGGTCCGAAGTGACGGCCGGGCTCGAAGGCCAATCGTCGTCGAGCGCATCGACGTCCTACGACGATCTGGCGTCCATCGGTGCGCCGGTCTATCCCGAATATCGGCGGCCGAAAAAGAACTTCCGCCTCAAGCGCCAGGCCGTGCCCCAGTGGTACAAGGCCCGCGCCGGCGTGCGCACCCGGGCCCTGTCCGGCGCGGCGCGCGTGGCGCGCTACCGTCCCAAGACTCCCCTGCGCTGACCCATGGCCGATCCCCGAGACTCCGCCGACGAGCTCGCCGGCACCGAGCAGCCGTTCGTCGCGCACCTGATGGAACTGCGCGACCGCATCCTATACGCCCTGGGGGGCGTGGGGGTGTGCATGGTGCTGCTCGCCATCTGGCCCGGCCCGAGCGGCCTCATCGACCTGATCGCCGTGCCGATCCGGGCGCACATGCCGCCGGATGTCAAGCTCATCGCGGTCGGGGTGTTCACCCCGTTTTTCGTGCCGCTCAAGGTTCTGATGATGGCGGGGCTGCTGCTGGCGCTGCCCTGGGTCATCTACCAGATCTGGGCCTTTGTCGCGCCGGGCCTCTACACCCACGAGAAGCGCTTTGCCCTGCCGCTCATCATCATCGGCAGCCTGCTGGCCTATCTGGGCATCGGGTTCGTGCAGTTCTTCGTGCTCGACAAGATGTTTGCCTTCATTCAGGGCTTCACCCCGGACAGCGTCAACGCGACGCCGGACATCGCCTCTTACGTGGAGGCGATTCTGTCGCTCTACCTCGCTTTCGGTCTGGCCTTCCAGGTTCCGGTGGTGGTGATGCTGATGGTTCGCTTCGAGATGGTGTCCATCGAGAAGCTCAAGTCCTTTCGCGGCTACTTCATCGTCGTGGCCTTCATCATCGCGGCGGTCGTCACCCCGCCCGACGTGATTTCGCAACTGGCCTTGGCCATTCCGATGTGCCTGCTGTACGAATTGGGCATCATCGGCGCGCGCTGGTTCGTGCGCGATAAACCCCGCACCGAAGCGGACGAAACCGCGTCCGCGACCGACGGTCCCTCGTCGTCGTGACCGCGTCAACGCGCGGCGGCCGGTGGCCGGCGCGCGGGAACGACGGTCAGCGTGCGCGCACCGTCCCGCCGCTGCACCTCCAACTCGGCGGGTGTGCCGGGTTTGAGCGCCGCCACCGCCGTGAGCAGGCCCGCCACATCCCGGATGGGCGTCTGCTCGACGCGGCTGATGACATCCCCCGGACGGATGCCGGCATTGGCCGCGGGCCCGTCCTGCAGGACGCCCGTCACGATCACCCCGCGGGCCTGCGGAACGCCAAAATGCTCGGCCAGCTCGGGCGTCAGCTCCTGCGGCTCCACGCCGATCCAGCCGCGCGTGACGGCGCCGTCGCGCACGATGGCCTCCATCACCTCGCGCGCGGTCGCCATCGGGATGGCAAAGCCGATGCCCATCGAGCCACCCGAGCGGGAATAGATCGCCGTGTTGATGCCCACCAGGTGCCCCTCGGCGTCCACGAGTGCGCCGCCGGAGTTGCCTGGATTGATCGCCGCATCGGTCTGGATGAAGTTTTCGAAAGTGTTGATGCCAAGCTGACTGCGCCCCAGGGCGCTGACGATGCCCGCGGTTACCGTCTGGCCCACGCCGAACGGATTGCCGATCGCCAGTACCCGGTCGCCCACCTCCAGCGATTCGGATCGCCCCAGCACGATCACCGGAAGATCGGGCAGGGCGATGCGCAGAACCGCCAGATCGGTGTCGGGGTCGGTGCCGATGACCTGGGCCGGTGCCTGCCGGCCGTCACTGAGCTGCACCAGGATCTCGTCCGCCTCTTCGACAACATGGTTGTTGGTCAGGATGTAGCCGGCCGGGCTGACGATCACGCCCGATCCCAGCCCGGCCTGGGGTTGGAACTCCGGGCGGTCACCAAAGAAAAACCGGAACCACGGCTCCTGCGCATGCGGGTGGCGCACCGCCTTGCTCGTGCTGATGCTCACCACCGCGGGGGCGGCCGCCCGCGCCGCGGCGCTCAGGCTGGCCCCGGCGATGGTGGGGCTGCGCGTGTCGGGGCCGACCTCGAAGATCGGCACCACGCGCGACAGCGAGGGCCGCTGGGTCAGCCAGTGCGGTTTGAGCGTCGCCACCACGAACCAGATGGCCAGCATGACGGTGACGGTCTGGGAGAAGATCAGCCAGTGGCGCTTCATGGACACTTTCCGCCGGCGGCCCGCCGGCCAAACCCCTGTTTACATCAGGGTTGATATGGGTCAATGCGTCTGTCGCCGCCCGCGGCTCCAATAGGCGAACGGTTCAAACGACGCAGGAGCGCAGTATGAAAGCGATTGTGGACCTTTTTTCGACCGATTACGGGCTCATGAGCGCCGGGGTGATTGCCTTCGTCGTCTTCATGGCGGTGTGGTTCTACCGCTTCTTCTCGCGCAAGATGGCCGAGTCCGAGCGCGCCGCCGGCAAGTCCTGACGATCGGCGCACGGGCGGTGCGACAATCCGCCCATGCAGGATCTGCCCCCTATTGCTGCGGACGTCGCATCCGGCGGCACCACCCGTGACGCGCTGTTGGCCGCGCTGGACGCGCTGCTGGAGCCGGCGCGTTTTCAGGACTATGGCACCAACGGATTGCAGGTCGAGGGGCGTCGGCCCATCCGGCGCCTGGTCAGCGGCGTCACCGCCAGCCTGGCCTTGATCGAGGCAGCCATCGACGCCGGTGCCGATGCCATTTTGGTGCACCACGGCCTGTTTTGGCGCGGACAGCGCGGTACCGTCACCGGCTGGATGAAAACCCGCCTGCAGCGGCTGCTGGCGCACGACATCAATCTGTATGCGTACCACCTGCCGCTCGATGCGCATGCCGAGCTGGGCAACAACGCCCAGCTTGGGCAGCGCCTGGGCTTCGCGCCGCTGGGCGAGGGGTGGGGGCGGTTTGGCGAGCAGCAGCTCGGCTTCCTGGGCGGGTGCGACGCGCCGGATGTGGCCGCACTGGCCGCCCGCGTCGAGGCAGTGCTGGGCCGGCGCGTCACCTGTGTCCCGGGGGACGGCCGGCCGATTCGTCGGGTGGCCTGGTGCAGTGGTGGGGCGCAGGGCTATTTCGAGGCTGCCATCGCCGCCGGCGCCGACGCATTTTTGACCGGCGAGATCTCCGAACCCCAGGCGCACCTGGCGCGTGAGTGCGGGGTGGCCTTCCTGGCGTGCGGACACCACGCCACCGAGCGCTACGGTGTGCGGGCCGTGGGCGCGCATGTGGCCGCCCAGCTCTGCATCGAGCATCGTTTCATCGACATCGACAACCCCGCCTGATGAACGAGTTCCCCCTGCCCGCCGACGGAGGCGACGCCCCGATCGCCATCACCATGGGGGATGCGGCCGGCATCGGGCCGGAGATCGTGGCCGAGGTGTTTCGGCGCTGGCCCGAGTGGTCGTCCCGCTGCGTGGTGGTGGGGGATGTGGCCGTGATGCGGCGGGCGGCGC
>NZ_DAISXZ010000029.1:0-26324 GCF_036825565.1 Tepidimonas sp.
GATCCAGGGGGGGTGGACAAGGGGTGTCGCTCGAGGTGCAGGCCGCATTCGCGGGTATCGTCGTGCTCCCACCACCAGCGGCCGGCGCGAAAGTCCTCGCCCACGGCGATGGGGCGCGTGCAGGGCGCGCAACCGATGCTGGGCATGAAGGCGTCGTGCAGCGGGTTGTAGGGCACCCCGTGGCGGGCGATGTGGTGCCACACATCGGCCCACGACCAGTCGGCCAGCGGGTTGAGCTTGAGGCGGCCGTGTGCATCGCGCGCCTGCAGCGGCACGTCGGCGCGGGCGGTGGATTGCTCGCGCCGCAGGCCGGTGATCCAGGCCTCGCGCCCCGCCAGCAGCCGCGCCAGCGGGGCCAGCTTGCGCAGCGCGCAGCACGCGTGGCGCAGCTCGCGGCTGCGGTACATGGCGTCCACGCCGTGTTCGCGCTCGAAGGCGTCCACCGCCGCCGGGGCCGGCCGGAAGACTTCGACCGCCAGGCCATAGTGCGCCTGCAGTCGGTCGATCAGCGCCCGTGTCTCGGGGTGCAGGCGCCCGGTGTCCAGCGTAGCCACGGCGATGGGCAGGCCGTGGCGGGCGATCAGATCCGTCAGCACCATGTCCTCCGCCCCCAGGCTGGTGGCCAGCACGATGCGGCCGGTATGGGCGGCGGCGGCCTCGCGCAGGCGCTGCACCGTGGCGGCCACACGCTGCGCATGCCCGGGTGTCTCGCGGGCGTACAGCGCGATGGCCCGGCCCGGCTCGATGGGCGGTATGTCGATTCGCAGCGACAGGGGTTCAGCCATGGGCGCGCTCCGGTGCCGTGCGTGTGCGGCGGGTGTCGGGTTGATAGTGACCGTCGAACGCTTGCAGCGCTTGCCATGCGACCGCGGTCGATTCGCCGGGGCGCAGCACCGCGGCGTCGAAGCCGCTGCGCCACAGCAGCGGCGCCATGTCGGGGATGACGTCGCCCACGGCGCGGATCTGACCGCGCCAGCGCCAGCGACCGCGCAGCAGCCGGGCCTGGCTGTAGGCCCGGCCGTCGGTCCATTTGGGAAAGGTCAGCGCGATCAGATCCAGTCGGGGCAGGTCTTCCACCAGCTCGGCGATGTCCGCGTCGTTGGGCCAAGTCACACCGACCGGGACTTCGGCCGGCCAGCCGGCGCGCACGGCACGCCACTGGTCGTGCCGGAGCAACAGGCCGGCGGCCGGACGGGGCGCCGCCTCGTCCGGCGCGGGGCGCCACAGGTCCGCCTGGGGGGCGATGAAGTGCAAAGTCGTCATGGCGGTGGGCTCAGGCCGGGACGGCGGTCGTGTGGCGCACGGCATCGGTGGCGGTGCGGAAAGGCTCCAGCCCAAGCCGGGTGAGCGTGTCGAGGAAGCGCTCGTCCGGTGCGCGCTGCTCCAGGTAAGTCGCCACCACGGCGTCTAGGGCATCGACGATCTCGTCGGCGGCAAAGGCGGGACCGACCACCCGGCCGGCGCGCGCCGGGCCGTGACGCATCTGTCCGTCGGAGCCGCCCAGCGTGAGCTGGTACCACTCGCTGCCGTCCTTATCCACGCCCAGAATGCCGATGTGTCCGCTGTGGTGGTGTCCGCAGGAGTTCATGCAGCCGCTGATGTGTAGCGCCAGTTCGCCGATGGCTTCCAACTCGTCCGGGTCCTGGTAGCGCTCGAGCACGGCCGCTGCGATGGGCAAGGTGCGCGCGTTGGCCAAGCTGCACAGGTCGCCACCCGGGCAGGCGATCAGGTCGGTCAGCAGACCACGGTGGGATGCCCCCAAGCCCACCGCCCGCGCGGCCTGCCACAGCGCCGGCAGATCGGCCTCGCGTACCCAGGGCAGCAGCAGATTCTGTTCGTGCGACACGCGCGCCTCGCCGGCGCTGAAACGGTCCGCCAGATCGGCCGCCGCGTCGAGTTGGTCGGCACTGGCGTTGCCTGGTGGCTGCCCGGCGCGCTTGAGTGTGAGCGTGACCGCGCACAGCCCGGGCAGCCGGTGCGCCTGCACATGGCGCTCACGCCAACGCCGGTAGGCGGGCGGCAGCGCGGCGGCCGCTTCGGTCGGCGCAGCAGCGGCCGGCGAGGGGGTCGATGGGGCGGCCGGCGCAGCTTCATCCACCCAACCCGGCGGGGGGGTGAAGTGCGCCTGCACCTTGGCCAGGGCGGCTGGCGTCAGCCGCAGCTGCGCGCCCAGCGCATCGTCGTCCCGCAGCGCCCGGTATTCGGCCTCCACCGCGTCCACGAAGCGCTGACCCTCGGCCTTCACCAGAATCTTCAGCCGGGCTTTATAGAGGTTGTCGCGTCGCCCGAACAGGTTGTACACGCGCAGAATCGCTTCCAGATACAGCACGATGTCCTGCCACGGCACGAAGGCGCGCAGCTCCGGCGCGACGAGCGGTGTGCGCCCCATGCCGCCGCCCGCCAGCACGCGAAAGCCCACCGCGCCGTGGGGGTCGCGGCGCAGTTGCAGGCCGATGTCGTGCCAAGCGATGGCCGCGCGGTCGTCTGCCGCGCCCGTCACGGCGATCTTGAACTTGCGCGGCAGGAAGGCGAACTCCGGGTGCAGCGTGCTCCATTGGCGCAGCAGCTCGCAATAGGGGCGAGGGTCCACGATCTCGTCCGGAGCGATGCCGGCCAGTGCATCGGTCGTGATGTTGCGGATGCAGTTGCCACTGGTCTGAATGCCGTGTAGATCGGCCTCGGCCAGCACATCCATCACATCGGCCGCGCAGGCCAGCGGGATCCAGTTGAACTGGATGTTCTGCCGCGTGGTGAAGTGGCCGAAACCGCCCTGGCCGGCCCAAGGCCCATCGGTCACGCGGTCGAACTCGCGCGCCACGCGCGCCAGGGTGCGCAACTGGCGGCTGCTCAGTTCGCCGTAGGGGATGGCCACGCGCAGCATGGGCGCGTGGCGCTGCACATACCAGCCGTTTTGCAGCCGCAGCGGCCGAAAGTCGTCGGCGCTGAGCTGCCCGGCCAGGTGTCGCCGCAACTGATCGCGGAACTGGGCGGCGCGCTGGCGGATGAAACGTCGGTCGAAGTCGGAGTACCGGTACATCGCAGGGCATCAAGTCATCGAATGTCCGATATTCTCCGTTTTGGTTATGAAAAACTAAACAAAAAGATCGTTTGATATCTATAACCAGTGTTCATATACCAAGCGCGTCAAGGCGCAGACCCCGTGACGATCTGCGTCAAGGCTCGCAATGCCGTCGAAACGCGAGGGGGTTCCGCAGACGAGGCTCCAGACGATGTCGTTGTCGATGCCGAGGTAACCGTGGATCAGCCGGTTGCGGGTGGCGACGATCATCCGCCACGGGATCTCGGTGTGGGCTGCCCGCACCGCTTCGGGGATGTACGTGGCCGCTTCGTCGATCGGCTCCAGGTTGCGCTAGGTCGTGTCGTAAATGAGGCCGCTCGCCGCGAAGGAGGCCTGGTTCAGCCCATCGGTGTACTCGAGCACCTTTTCGGCAAAGCCGATCATGTCGTCGAGGTAAAAGCGTCAGGCCCGCTCGCGCTCAGACATCCGCCAACTCCCGCTCGATGTAAGGCCGCAATTCCGGGCGCAGCGCCTTTTCCGTGACCAGATCGATGGGGCAAGCCAAGGCATCCTCCAGCGGCCCCTTGCGCTTTTCGTGCCCGTCGGGGCCGATGCGGCCAAGCGCCGCGCCAAATCCCCAGTCTATCGTCCCAACCCCCGATTCCGGTCCGAAAACGGGGGAGCCGTCGCCACCGCAATCCCCGCGATCGCCTCCACCAGTCGTGCGTCCTCACCGATGGCCGGCGCTAGGTGCCACTGCACCGTCGGGTGCCGCGTGCGCAATCGTTCCAGCAGATGGGGCAGATCCTTGCGGACGTGGCCGCCCACGCCCAAAAACAGGGGCAGCACCGTCACCTGACGGCAGCCGGCCGCGGCCAGGGCGGCGCCGGCGGCGGGCAAGTCCGGCGCCATGAACTCCAGAAACGCCAGCGACACCGCCAGCTCCGGCCGCTCGGCGCGCACGGCCGCCGCCACGCGCTCGAACGGGCCGGCCCAGGCCGGATCGCGCGCGCCGTGCGCGAACAGAATCAGCCCTGCCTCGGGGTGGGGTGGCCCGTCCGGCGGGGCGACGGGTGGCTCCTTGACTGCGTGCATGGCGCGCATAATGGCACGATCCTCACGAAAAGGACCGTTGCTATGGATATGTCGGACCGCTCGCACATCGCCGCCCCCACGGCCGGGGCGTTCACGCCCACCAGCGCCGAGGTCGCGCCCGGCGGCGCCGACTGGATGGCCGCGCACTGGATGCCGTTCACGGGCAACCGGCAATTCAAGGCCGATCCGCGCCTCGTGGTCGCCGCCGAAGGTGCCTACTTGATCGATGCCAACGGGCGCCGCATCTTCGATGGCCTGTCGGGTCTGTGGTGCACGGGGCTCGGCCATGGCCGGTGCGAGATCGTCGAGGCCGTCAGCCGCCAGGTTGCGACGCTGGACTATTCGCCCGCGTTCCAGTTTGGCCATCCGCTGTCGTTCGAGCTGGCCAACCGCATCGTCGAGCGCATGCCGGCGGGCCTCAACCGCGTGTTTTTCACCGGGTCGGGGTCGGAGTCGGCGGACACCTCGCTCAAGATGGCGCGCGCCTACTGGCGGGCCAAGGGGCAGGCCAGTAAGACGCGCCTGATCGGCCGCGCCAAGGGCTACCACGGGGTCAACTTCGGGGGCATTTCGGTTGGGGGCATCGTGGGCAACCGCAAGCTGTTCGGCCAGGGGGTGGAGGCCGACCACTTGCCCCACACGCAGCCGCCGGCTGGGGGCTTTTACCGCGGCCAACCCCCGGCGGATGCCGCCTACGCCCAGCATCTGGCCGACCATCTGCTGGATCTCATCGCGCTGCACGACGCATCGACGATTGCCGCCGTCATCGTCGAGCCGTTCTCCGGCTCGGCCGGCGTGGTCATCCCGCCGGTGGGCTATCTGCAGCGCCTGCGCGAGATTTGCACCGCGCACGACATCCTGCTCATCTTCGACGAGGTCATCAGCGGCTTTGGGCGCAGCGGCGCTTGGACGGCTGCCGAAGCCTTTGGCGTCACGCCCGACATCCTGAACTTTGCCAAGCAGGTGACCAATGGCGTGCAGCCCTTGGGCGGCGTCGTGGTGCGGCAAGAGATCTACGACACCTTCATGGCCGCAGGCGGCCCCGAGTATGCGCTGGAGTTTCCGCACGGCTACACCTATTCCGCGCACCCGGTGGCGTGCGCGGCGGGGCTGGCGTCGATGCGGCTGCTGGAGCAGGACGAGGCCATCGCCCGCGTGCGCATGCTGGCCCCCGTGTTCGAGGCCGCGGTGCACGGCCTGCGCGGCGCCAGCCCGCACCTGACCGACATTCGCAACTACGGGCTGGCGGCCGGGCTGACCTTTGCGCCGGTGCCGGGCGAGCCGCTCAAACGCCCGTTCGAGATCGCGATGCGCATGTGGGCCAAGGGCTTTTACGTGCGCTACGGCGGGGACACGATCCAACTGGCACCGCCCTTCATCAGCACCGAGGCCGAGATCCACCGGCTGGTGGGTGCGCTGGGCGAGACGATCCGCGAACTCGCCTGACGGGTGGTCCGACCCGGCACGGGTCGCGGCCTCAGCCTCAGCCTCAGCGTTTGGTCAGCTTGAACACCGCCGTGCTGGCCAGCAGATTGGGCAGGGTGCGGACCTCGCGCCCGTTTTCCAGCCCAAACGCATCTTCGATGTGCAAGCCCAGGCGCTGTGCCAGCACCTCGAAGTCCGCAAACGTGCCGACGCGGATGTTGGGCGTGTCGTACCACTGGTACGGCAACCGCTTGGTCACTGGCATGCGCCCGGCCAGCACGCGTAGGCGGTTGGGCCAGTGCGCGAAGTTGGGGAAGGCCACAATCGCGCTGCGGCCCACGCGGGCGGTCTCGCGCAGCATCGTCTCGGCGTTGCGCAGGTGTTGCAGCGTGTCGATCTGCAGCACGACGTCGAAGCTGTCGTCGCCGAACATCGACAGCCCTTCCTCCAGGTTGAACTGCAGCACGTCCAGCCCGCGCTTCAGGCACGCGAGCACCTGCGCATCATCCAGCTCGATGCCGTAGCCGTGGCAGCCGCGTGCCGCGCGCAGGTGCGCCAGCAGCGCGCCGTCGCCACAGCCCAGGTCGAGCACGCGCGCGCCGTGCGGCACCAGGCCCGCGATCAGGTGCTGGATCTGGCGGTCGCTCATGCGGCACCTCCGGCGGTGGGCGGCTGCAGGCCGGCGCCGACGCGGTGTTCGAAGTAGGCGCGCACGGCGGCGTGGTAGCGCGCGTCGTCGAGCAAGAAGGCATCGTGCCCGTGCGGCGCATCGATCTCGGCGTAGCTGACGGCGCGGCGGTTGTCCAGCAGCGCCTTGACGATCTCGCGGCTGCGCGCTGGCGCAAAGCGCCAGTCGGTGCTGAAGGACACCAGCAGGAAGTCGGCCTGGGCGCGCGCCAGCGCCGCCGACAGATCGCCGTCGTGGTCGCGCGCCGGGTCGAAGTAGTCCAGCGCGCGCGTGATCAGCAGGTAGGTGTTGGCGTCGAAGTACTCGCTGAACTTGTCGCCCTGGTGGCGCAGGTAGCTCTCGATCTCGAACTCGATGTCCTGCGTCGTGTAGCGGTAGACCAGCCGCTCGGCGGCCTCGGCGTCGCCAGCGCGCAGCGCCTCGGCCAGCGGGCGCAGGCGGCGGCCGAACTTCTCGTTCATCACGTCGTCGCTCAAGTAGGTGATGTGGCCGATCATGCGCGCGATGCGCAGCCCGCGCCGCGGCTTGGTGCCGTGGCGCAGGTAGTGCCCGCCGTGAAAGTCCGGGTCGCTGACGATGGCGCGGCGCGCCACCTCGTTGAAGGCGATGTTTTCCGCCGTCAGGTTGGGGGCGCTGGCGATGACGAGCGCGTGGCGTACGCGCTCGGGATACTGCAGCGTCCAGCTCAGCGCCTGCATGCCGCCCAGGCTGCCGCCCATCACCGCGGCCAGACGCTCGATGCCCAGCGCATCCAGCAGCCGCGCCTGCGCCTCCACCCAGTCTTCCACCGTCACGACGGGAAAGTCCGCCCCCCACGGCTGGCCGGTGGCGGGGTTGAGGTGCATCGGCCCGGTGGAGCCGAAGCACGAGCCGACGTTGTTGACGCCGATGACGAAGAAGCGGCGCGTGTCCACCGGCTTGCCGGGGCCGACCATGTTGTGCCACCAGCCCTCGCTTTTCGGCAGCGGCTGGCCGCGCTCGTCGGCGTACTGCCCGGCGACGTGGTGGCTGGCGTTGAGCGCGTGGCAGATCAGCACCGCGTTGTCGCGCGCGGCGTTGAGCTGGCCGTAGGTCTCGTAGACCAGTTCGAAGGCGGGCAGCACGCCCCCCCCACGCAGGGGCAGGGGTGTCTCGAAGGCATGACGCTGGGGAGTGACGATCACGGTATCGATCCTCTAGCCGCGCCGTGATCGAGGGCTTGCCGGACTTGGCCGATGGCCACGTCTTCCTCTTTAGCGGTATTTGTTACGCGCCCGCAAGCGGGACTCAAATCGGCGCTAGGGCCAAGTATACAAGCGCGGCATCCCGCCCATGCGGGCGTGTGGCGGCGCAGACAAAGTGTTGTTCTGACGCATCGCTGACGCGGTTTATCGGGCCGATCGTCGAAAAGACGGGCGCAGATCGCGGCGAGCGCGCATAATGGGCGCCGCAAGTGTCCGCGACGCTTGCATCTTGGTGATCGGTCGGTTTCGCGTGCTGCAGTTCTCTTGTGTGCCGTCGGGGCTCCATCGCTACCCTTTGTTTCGTGTGTTTTCAGGAGTCCCTCAGATGGGCAACAAGTTGTACGTCGGCAATCTTCCGTATTCGGTGCGCGACGGCGATCTCGAGCAGGCATTCAGTGCGTTTGGCCAAGTGTCCAGCGCCAAGGTCATGATGGAGCGCGACACCGGCCGCTCCAAGGGTTTCGGTTTCGTCGAGATGGGCAGCGATGCCGAGGCGCAGGCCGCCATCTCCGGCATGAACGGCCAATCCATGGGCGGCCGCAACCTGGTCGTCAACGAGGCGCGCCCGATGGAGCCGCGTCCCCCGCGCAGCGGTGGGTTTGGCGGCGGTCGCCGTGATGGCGGCGGCTTTGGCGGCGGCGAGGGCCAGTTCCGCAGCCCCTACGGAACCGGCCGTCGGCGCGACGACCGCGGCGGTTACTGATTCCGCGCCGGGCGTGCCACCAGCGTGGCGCGCACCTGCCCCTGCAGGTCGGCGATGCCGTTGCGCTCGTCGTACCACAAGCGGTTGCCGATGAGCGTGTCCGTGCCGCGGGTCAGCCGAACCGGCTGATCCGATTCGAGCAGCCGTCGATCATCATGCCACGTCAGGGTCTGGCCCTCCAGGGTCAGGCGCGGCGTGGCATTTTTCCGTTCCCCCTCTGGCCAGGCCTCGCGCACCAGGCGCACGTCGCCGCGCAGGTGGTAGGTGGTGCGCGCGTCGTCGGTGCGCAGCTCGCGGGCGCGGGCCAGCAGCCGCATCTGGCCCGCGTGATCGATGCGCTCCAGCGTGGCGTCCTGCACCCGCAGCAGGCCGTTGGCCGGAAAATGCTCCAGCACCGCACCGGTCAGCACCGATCCCAGGCGGCCATCGGTCTCGTAGCGCCGCAGGGTGAAGCCCTCCAGGCGGTAGTCGGGCTGGCCTTCCGCCAGCGGCGTATCTGGCGTGGCGGTGGGCTCCGGAATGCGCTGGACGATTCCATAGGTCACCAGGGCCAGCCCCCCCATCAGCAGCACCGGCAGGTACGGCGACAGCCGGTCCCACAGCCCGTGCCAGCGCGGTGTGGCCGGGGACGGCGCGGCGGCGGGGATGGGGTTCACGCCGCGGCCTCGGCCAGCAAACTGACGTAGTGGCCCGACGCCACCAGCAGCAGGTCGCAAAACTCCCGCGCCGCACCGTCCCCAGCCGCGGCCCGAGTGATGTGGTGCACACAGGCCCGCACCTCGGCGTGCGCGGACGGCGGGGCCACGGCCAGTGCGCAGCGGCGCAGCACGGGCAGATCGGGCCAGTCGTCGCCCATGGCGGCGGCCTGCGACCAGTCCAGGCCCAGGGCGTGCAAAATGGCCTCGGCGGCCGGGCGTTTGTCCTCCGTGCCGTAGCGCACATGCTGCACGCCGAGTGCCTGCAGGCGGTTGCGCAGGGCGGCCGAGTCGCGCCCGGTGACGACGGCGGGTTCGATGCCCGCGCGGCGCAGCAGTTTCAGTCCATGGCCGTCCAGGCTGGAAAAGCGCTTGAGCGCCTCGCCATCGGGCCCGAAGTAGAGCCCGCCGTCGGTGAGCACACCGTCCACGTCAAAGAAGGCGACGCGCACGTCCTGCGCCCGCAGCAGCGTTTCGGGGGGGAAGTCCAGCACCGGCGGGGGCATCAGATCACCTTGGCACGCATCAGGTCGTGGTGGTTGAGGGCGCCCACCAGCCGCCCGCCGTCGTCGACCACGAGCACGCTGGTGATGCGGTGCGTTTCCATGAGGTCGGCCGCCTCCACGGCCAGCATCTGGGGCCGCACGGTGCGCGGCCGCGGGTGCATGACTTCCCCGGCGGTCAGCTGGCGTAGGTCGGCGCTCTCGCGCCGTTCGATCAGCCGGCGCAAATCGCCATCGGTGAAGATACCGATGGCCGCACCCGCGTCGTCCACCACCGCCGCCGCGCCCAGGCCGCCCGCGCTCATGGCGTGCATGGTCTCGATCAGTGTGGCGGTGGGGGGCACCTGCGGCGTCGCCTCCAGCGGGCGCATCACGTCGCGCACCAGCGTCAGCAGGCGGCGGCCGAGCGCGCCACCGGGGTGCGAGCGGGCGAAGTCGTCCGGCTGAAAGCCACGTGCGCTCAGCAACGCCACCGCCAGCGCGTCGCCCATGGCCATCTGCGCCGTGGTGCTGGCGGTCGGGGCCAAGTTGTGGGGGCAGGCCTCGCGCGCCACCCCCGTGTCCAGCACCACATCGGCATGCCGGCCCAGGCTGGAGTCGGCCCGCCCCGTCATCGCCAGCAGCGGCACCCCCATGCGCTTGATCAGCGGCAGGATGGCGGTCAGCTCCTCGCTCTCGCCGGAGTTGCTGATGGCCAGCACCACGTCGGCCGGCGTGATCATGCCCAGGTCGCCGTGGCTGGCCTCGGCCGGGTGCATGAATAGGGCGGGCGTGCCGGTGGAGGCCAGCGTCGCGGCGATTTTGCGGCCGACGTGCCCGCTTTTGCCCATGCCGGTGACGACCACCCGCCCGCGGCAGGCCAGTACCGTGTGCACCGCCTGCGCAAAGCGTGTGTCCAGCCGGTCGGCCATCGCCTGCAGGCCCTGGATTTCGGTGTCCAGCGCCTCGCGCGCGAGGGTCAGTACCGCATCGGCATCGGGCGCGGGATGGGTGGCGGGGGACAGCGTCATGTGGGGATTATCCGGCAAGGCCATCGCCCTTGCCGCCGTAAGATCGGCGGGATGAACTCGCTGGACATCGCGCTGCTGTATCTGCTGGCTGCCGTGCTGGGTGTCGTGGTCTGCCGCACCCTGCGGCTGCCGGCGATGATTGGCTACCTGGCGGTCGGTGTGCTGATCGGTCCGCACGCGCTGGCCTTGGCGCAAAACTCCGCCGGTCTGCGCTACCTGGCCGAGTTTGGCGTGGTGTTCCTGATGTTTGCCATCGGGCTGGAGTTCAGCCTGCCCAAGCTGCGCTCGATGAAGCGCCATGTGTTTGGGCTGGGCACGGCCCAGGTGGTGTTGACGGTGCTGCTGACCACTCTGGCGTCGCTGGCGCTGGGGTGGTGGCTGCCGCAGTGGTGGAAGCTGGAGTGGCAGATGGCGCTGGCCATGGGCGGCGTCATGGCGATGAGCAGCACCGCCATCGTCGTCAAGCTGATGGCCGACCGGCTGGAGCTGGAGTCCGAGCACGGCCAGCGCGTGGTCGGCATCCTGCTGTTTCAGGATCTGGCGGTCGTGCCGCTGTTGGTGTTGATCCCGGCGCTGGGCACTGACAGCGAGAACCTGGCCGGCGCGCTGCTGCTGGCGCTGGCCAAGGCGGCGGTGTTGCTGGCCGTGTTGCTCACGGGCGGGCAGCGGGTGATGCGCTGGTGGTTGACGCTGGTGGCGCGGCGCAAGAGCCAGGAGCTGTTCATGCTCAACCTGCTGCTCGTCACGCTGGGGCTGGCCTGGCTGACCGAGCATGCGGGGCTGTCGTTGGCGCTGGGGGCGTTCGTGGCCGGGATGCTGATCGCCGAGACCGAATACCGGCACCAAGTCGAGACCGACATCCGTCCGTTCCACGACGTGTTGCTCGGCCTATTTTTCATCACCATCGGCATGATGCTGGACTGGCGCCTGGTGCTCGAGCGCTGGCCGTTGGTGTTGCTGCTGCTGACGCTGTCGCTGACCTTCAAGGTGGCGCTGATCACGGCGTTGGCCCGGGCGTTCGGCGCGCCGATGGGGATCTCGCTGCGCGTGGGGCTGTATCTGATGCAGGCGGGCGAATTCGGCCTGGTGCTGCTGCAGCTGGCCAACCAGAACGGCCTGGTGCCCCCGGCACTGTTCAACCCGACGCTGGCGTCCATGGTCATCTCGATGTTGCTGACGCCACTGGTGATCCAGCACAGCAACGCCATCGTGGCGCGGCTGGTCGGCAGCGACTGGCTCATGCAGTCGGTGCAGATGACGCAGATCGCGCGCAAGGCGATCGCCGCCGACAAGCACGTCATCATTTGCGGCTACGGCCGCTGCGGGCAAAACCTTGCCCGCCTGCTGGAGGGCGAGCGCATGCCCTACATGGCACTGGACCTGGACCCCGACCGGGTGCGGCAGGCGGCGGCGGCGGGGCATTCCGTCGTGTTTGGCGACGCGGCGCGCCTGCAGTCCCTGATGGCCGCCGGGCTGGCGCGGGCCAGTGCCGTGGTCGTCACCTATCTGGACACCCCCAGCGCGCTGAAGGTGCTGCACCATGTGCGCGAACACGCCCCGGCCGTGCCGGTGGTGGTGCGCACCGTGGACGATGCCGATCTGGCCCGCCTGCAGGCCGCCGGCGCCACCGAGGTCGTGCCCGAAGCGCTGGAAGCCAGTCTGATGCTGGCCAGCCATGCGCTGGCATTGGTGGGCGTGCCGCTGCGCCGTGTGGTGCGGCTGGTCCAGCAGCAGCGCGAGGCACGCTACCAATTGCTGCGCGGCTACTTCCACGGCGCCGACGACGACGCCACCGACGAACCCCACCAAGAGCGCCTGACCACGGTGGTGCTTCCCCCCGCGGGGCCGACCGTCGGGCGCACCCTGGGCGAGCTGGCCCTGCACGCGGTCGGCGTGCGGGTGGTGGGCGTGCGCCGCGCCGGCGGCCGACACGAGGACCCCACCGACGAGCTGCGCCTGCACGGCGGCGATGCCGTGGTGCTGTACGGCGCTCCGGAAGCACTGGCGCTGGCCGAAGGCAAGCTGCTGGCCGGATAATCCCGCCCCTATGGACACCGCCGCCTACCTCAAAGCCCACATCCGCACCGTGCCCGACTGGCCTGCGCCCGGCGTGCAGTTTCGCGACATCACGCCGCTGCTGCAGGACCCCAAGGTGTTTCGGGTGCTGATCGACACCTTCATCCACCGCTACATGGACCGCGACAAGCGGCCCGATGTGGTGGCGGGGCTGGATGCGCGCGGCTTCATCATCGGCTCGGTGGTCGCTTATGAGCTGGGGATTGGCTTCGTGCCCATCCGCAAAAAAGGCAAGCTGCCCTTCACGACGGTGGAAGAGACCTACGAGCTGGAGTACGGTAGCGCCACCGTCGAGCTGCACACCGACGCCGTCAAGACCGGCGACCGCGTGCTGCTGATCGATGACCTGATCGCCACCGGCGGCACCATGATGGCTGGCAAAAAACTGCTGGAAAAGCTGGGCGCCACCGTGACCGAGGGCGCGGCCATTGTGGCCCTGCCCGAGCTGGGCGGCCTGCAGCGCCTGCGAGAGGCCGGCTTGTCCCTGTTTACCCTGGTCAGCTTCGAGGGCCATTGATCTGGCCATGGGGCGAGCAGTCACCCGGCAGCGGGTTGCCGCGCCAGTACACGGCGCGCACCGTCAGCCCCAGGGTTTGCCGCGCCTCGGTTTGGACTTCCGCTTCCAGCCGCGCGGCCTCGGGCACGGGCCCGGCCGCCAAGCCCACCCGGTGGGGCAACCAGTCGATCAGCACCAGGTGCTGCAAACCCTCGCGGTCCAGCGACAGCACGCGCACGCGGTAGCGGCCGGACAGCACCCCGTGGCGGATCATGACCTCGCGCACCAGCAGCGCCACCCGTTCGCGCTGGCGCCGCCGCGGGCTGGGCCGCGCGGCGTCGTGGGCCGACGCCTCGCGCGGCGCCAAGCCCCACCAGCGCCGCCACCGCGCTAGCCAGCCGGCGGGGGCGGGCGAACGGCTTGGGTTGGGGGGCGACGGCGACATGGCGGCGCGGGGCAAGGCGGGCAACGGCTGGCATTTTGGCCACTTTTGGCGCGTCTGCGTCGCGTTTGTCGACTTTGCGGCCTGTTTGGCGCTTTCTGCGCGGGCGTTTTTGGCCGATACTCTGTCACCATCGAATTTGCGCCGCCCGTCGTCGGCGGACCCGTTCGTTGGGCCCCCTGCCCAAGAGGAGTCACCATGACCGCTGTTGCCACCTCGACCGCCGCCCATTCCAATGCCGCCTCCGGCCGCACGAGCGCCGAGTTCCTGACCTTCCGGCTCGGGGACGAGGAGTACGGCATCGACATCCTGCGCGTGCAGGAGATTCGCTCCTACGAAAACCCCACCCGCATCGCCAATGCACCCTCGCACATTCTGGGGGTCGTCAACCTGCGCGGCGTCATCGTCCCTGTGGTGGACCTGCGCATCAAGCTCGGGTGCGAGAAGGTCGAATACAACGGCCTGACCGTGGTCATCGTACTCAACGTCAAGGGGCGGGTGGTCGGCGCGGTGGTCGATTCGGTGTCGGACGTGCTGGAGCTGCCGCGTGACCAGATTCGTTCCGCGCCCGAAATGGCGTCGTCCACCGTGGACACGGCCTTCATCACCGGCATTGCCAGCGTCGGCGAGCGCATGCTGATCCTCATGGACATCGAAGCCCTGATGGGCAGCCCTGACATGGGGCTGATGGATGTTTGACCGCCCCCACCACGGCATGCCGATCGAGAGGACACGGGTATGAGCGCAAGCGACTGGATGCGCGCCTTCAGCGTGCGCGTGCGCATGTGGAGCGCGATCGCCGTGGTGCTGGTGCTGATGCTGGCGCTGGCCGGCGTCGGCGTCTGGGCGGTCAATCACATGCAAATCGCCCAGCACGAGGCCCTGACGCTGGCCTGGGTGACGGCGGGTCCGAACGCCGACGAGGCCTTCGCCCACCAAGTCGTGCAGCTCACCGAGCATGGCGAGGAAATCCGCGCGCAGTCGCTGTGGGCGCTGGCGGCCGCGCTGGGGGTGGCGATGCTGATCGTGGTGCCCACCACGCTAATGAACCTGCGTGGCATCGTGCACCCGCTGCAGTAGGCCCAGGCGCTGGCGGTGGCCATTGCGCGCGGTGACCTGACCACCCGCGCCGACACCGGCGGAAGTGACGAACTGGCCGAACTGATGCGCAGTCTGGTGGATATGCAGGCGTCGCTCGCGCGTACCGTGGGCGAAGTCCACGCCACCGCCGAGCGCATGCGCGCCACCGCCGAGTCGGTGGCCAACGGCAGTCAAGATTTGGCCCAGCGCACCGAGCAGACCGCCGAGCACCTGCGCCAGACCGCCACCAGCATCGACGAGCTGACCCGCCATGTGGCCGCCAGCAGCGAGGCCGCGCAGGCCGCGATCGAACTGGCGCGACGCAACGCCGAGGTGGCCGAGCGCGGTGGCGAGGCCGTCGGCCAAGTGGTAGCGACGATGGACGGCATTCAGGCCGCCAGCCGCAAGATCGCCGACATCATCGGCGTCATCGACGGCATTGCCTTTCAGACCAACATCCTGGCGCTCAATGCGGCGGTGGAGGCCGCGCGCGCCGGCGAGGCCGGCCGCGGTTTTGCCGTGGTGGCCGGCGAGGTGCGCCAACTGGCGCAGCGCAGCGCCCAGGCCGCCAAGGAGATCAAGACGCTCATCGAGGCCAGCGTGGTGCAGGTGGGCACGGGCACGGCCCAAGTGCACGCGGCCGGCGCCACCATCCGGGACATCGTCGCCAACGCCGAGCAGGTCTCCGCCTTCATCCGCGAGATCACTGCCGCCAGCCAGCAGCAGGCGCAGGGCTTGGCGCAGATCAACGCCGCGGTGGCCGAAGTCGATCAAATGACGCAGCAGAACACGGCGCTGGTGGCGCACAGCACCGACACCGCCACCGACGTGCGCGCGCAGGCCGAGCGCATGGCTAAGATGGTGGCGGTGTTCCGCCTGCCGGGGATGGCGGGCGAGCATGCGCCGCTGGTGCCGGCGCAGGTGCGCGGGCACGGCGACCCGTCCAGCTACCACGGGCCGGAGCGGCGCCGCGGCGCGGCGGCTGCCGATGCCTGACCCCATACGGCAAGGTCGATGAAACCCCAGGAGCATGACGATGGCACGGAGCGATTGGAAGGTAGGCACCCGGCTGGGGCTGGGGTTTTCGGTGGTGATGGCGGGCACGCTGTTGGTGCTCGCCGTTGCGCTGTGGACCAACCGGCACGTGGAGGAAAGCATCCGCCACTCCGATGTGGCGAGCGACGTCGCCTTTGCCGCGGAGCAGTGGGCGTCGATCACGCAGCGGCAGGTGGCCAATGTGGACGCCATCCTGCGCTATGGCGACAACCCCGAGCTGGTGGCGTATTTCCAACAGCGCATGGCAGCCAACCGGGCCCAGGTGGACGAGCTGGAAAAGCGTGTCGCCGAGAGCATTGACCGCACTCAGCAGCAAGCGGTCTTCGAGCGTGTGCGCCAGCTGCGCCAAGCACAGCTGGCGGTGCGCAACGAGGTGCTGGAGCTGGTGCGCGCCGGCGATCTGGCGCGCGCACGTGAGCTGCGCGCGGCGCGCTACGACCCATCGTCGCAAGCGTACCTGAAGGCGCAGCAGGACCTGACCCAAGCGCTGTTGCGGGAAGCGGACGCGCTGGTCGAGAATTCGCTAGAGGATGCGCGCCTGGGCCAGTGGGTGATGCTGGCCACCGCGGCCCTGGCGCTGGGGTTGGGCACGCTGGTGGCGGTGGCGCTGACGCGTGGCATCACGCGCCCGCTGCGCGAGGCGGTGGCTGTGGCAGGGTCCATTGCCCAGGGCGATCTTTCCCAGAGGTTACAAACTGGTCGTGGTGACGAGGTCGGCGAACTGCTGCGTGCGCTGGATGGGATGCAAAATGCGCTTCGCCAAATCATGGGGCGCATCCGTGGATCGGCCGATGGCGTGGCCAGCGCCGCGGCCGAAATCGCGCAGGGCAACCGCGACTTGTCCGGCCGAACCGAAAGCGCCGCGGCCAGTTTGCAGCAAACCTCGGCCAGCTTGCAGCAGCTGACCGAGGCGGTCCGCCACAGCGCCGATTCGGCGCGCACGGCCAATCAAGTCGCGCAGCAGGCCGCTGGTGCGGCACAAAAGGGCGGCTCGGCGGTTCGCGAGGTGATCGGCACCATGCAGGGCATCGAGGCCAGTAGCCAAAAGATCGCCGACATCATCCAGGTCATCGACGGCATCGCGTTCCAGACCAACATCCTCGCGCTCAATGCGGCGGTAGAGGCCGCGCGCGCCGGCGAGGCTGGCCGCGGCTTTGCGGTGGTGGCGGGCGAGGTGCGTGCGCTGGCCCAGCGCAGCGCCCAGGCTGCCAAGGAGATCAAGGCCCTTATTGAGGAAAGCGTGGCGCGCGTGCAGCAAGGCAGCCAACAGGTCGAGGCGGCCGGCCGCACCGTGGGCGAGATCGAGCAAGCCATCCAGCGGGTGGCGGACATGATCGGGGAGGTGACGGCGGCGACGACCGAGCAGAGCGAGAGCATCGTACAAGTCAACTCTGCAGTCACTCAGTTGGACCAAGCCACGCAGCAGAATGCCGCGCTGGTGGAACAGACCACCGCCGCGGCCGAGAGCCTGCGCCAGCAGGCCGCCGAGCTGCAGCAGGTGGTGGCGCAGTTCCGCACCGGCGACGCCATGCCCGCTGTCGTGGCTGCCGCACCAGCCGTGCGACGCAGCGTGCCGCGCGCGGAGACCCGCAAGTCAGCCGCCGCCCCGAAGTCGCTGCCCACGACCGCGCGGCGCGAGCCGACCTTGCCCAAGCCCGCAGCATCGCCCGCCCCGGCCCCGGCCATCAAGGCGGCGCCGGCCGCCCCGTCGGCGAAGTCGCCTGCACCTTCTGCCTCAGCGCCAGCGCCCAAGCCGGCCGACGATGGCGACTGGGAAACCTTTTGACCCCGGCTGACCGCGCGCGATGACCGACGACTTCACCACCACCCTGCCCGGGATGGCCAGCGCGGCCGCCGACGAAGCGGCGCGCGCCGGGCGGCTGTCGGTGGCGGAGCTGCTGGATCACCTGCAGCACGCCTTCGTCATGCTCGACCCCGACGGGCGGGTGGTGGGGTACAACGCCAGCGCGCTGGCGCTGCTGGAACTACCGCAGGAGCTGATGGCGCGCGCGCCGCTGATCGACGAGGTGGTGCGCTGGCAGGCCGGGCGCGGCGACCTGAAGGGCGATCCGCAGCGCCTGCTGCAGCGTGTCTGGCACCACCTGCGCGCCACGCAGAGGAGCGGCCAGCCGCACATCTACTCTCACACCACCGCCAGCGGCCGCACGTTGCAGGGGTCAACGATCGCGCTGCCCGGTGGGGGGTGGGCGCGCGTCTATACCGATATCACCAAGCACGCGCAGGCGCTGGCCGCGCTGCGGGAGAGCGAGGCGCGCTTTCGCAGCCTGACCGAGCTGTCGGCCGACTGGTACTGGGAGTGGGACGCCGAGGGCCGCTACACGCGGCTGGAAGGGCGCGTGGTGCGCGAGTACGCCATTGCGCCGCTGTTCATCGGCCGGCGGCCGTGGGACGTGCCGGCGCCGAACCGTCCCCACCCCGAGGACTGGCGGGCGCTGCTCGACGCGGTCGAGCAGCGCGAGCCGTTTCGCCACTTCGAGGTGCAGCGCGTGCTGGCGAATGGGCGCAGCTATTGGTTTGCGCTGAGTGGCGAGCCGGTGTTCGACGCGCACAGCACCTTCGTCGGCTACCGCGGCATCGGCCGTGACGTCACCGCGCGCAAGCAGGCCGAGGCCACCATCGAACGCCTGGCTTATTACGATGGCCTCACCGGGCTGTGCAACCGGCGCTCGTTCCAAGACCGGGTGGTGCAGGCGCAGGCCTCCAGCGCGCGCGGCGGCCAGTGGGCGGCGCTGTGCTTCATCGACCTGGACAACTTCAAGGACATCAACGACGCGTTCGGCCACACCGCGGGCGATGGGCTGCTGCGCGAGATGGCGCAACGCCTGCGCGAGTCCGTGCGCGCCGAGGACACGGTCGGGCGGCTGGGCGGCGACGAATTCGTCGTGCTGCTGGAGGATTTGCGCGAGGACGAGGAGCAAGCCGCCTGGCGCGCCCAGCATGTGGCCGAGAAGTTGCGCCAGGCGCTGGAGCGGCCGGCCGTCATCGACGGGAACGACCTGCAGGCCACGCCCAGCATCGGCATCACGCTGTTTCGCGGCCAGAGCGACACGGTGGAGGACATCCTGGGCCGCGCCGACCTGGCGATGTACCACTCCAAGGCCGCGGGGCGCAACGCGGTGCGCTTTTTCGACCCGGCGATGCAGGCGCTTGTCGTGCAGCGCGCGATGCTGCAGCGCGAGCTGCGCCACGGCCTGCGCGATGGCGAGCTGCTGCTCTTTGGCCAGCCGATCGTCGATGTGCGCGCGCAGATCTGCGGGCACGAGGCGCTGCTGCGCTGGCGCCACCCGGTGCGCGGCATGGTGCCGCCGGCCGAGTTCATCCCGGTGGCGGAGCAGACCGGGCTGATCCTGCCGATCGGCCAGTGGGTGCTGCGCGAGGCGTGCCGGGTGCTCGCGCGCTGGGCGGCCGACCCGCTGCGCGCCGGTTGGACGCTGGCGGTCAACCTCAGCGCTAGCCAGCTGCGCCAGCCGGACTTCGTCGACAGCGTGCGGCAGGCCCTGCACGCCGCCGGCGCCGACCCAAGCCGGCTGAAGCTGGAGCTGACCGAAAGCCTGCTGCTGCACGACGTGGAGGACACCATCGCCAAGATGGAGGCGCTCGCCGGCCTCGGCATCCAGTTCGCGCTGGACGACTTCGGTACCGGCTACTCGTCGCTCAGCTACCTGAAGCGCCTGCCGCTGACGCAGCTCAAGATCGACCGCAGCTTCGTGCGCGACCTGCTGACTGACCCCAACGACGCGGCCATTGCCCGCACCATTCTGCAGCTGGCGCAGAGCCTGGAGATGGAGGTGGTGGCCGAAGGGGTGGAGACCGCCGGCCAGTACGAGGTGCTGCGCGCCATGGGCTGCCGACTGTTCCAAGGCTACCATTTCGGCCGGCCCGCGCCGCTGGAGCCGGCCGCTTCTTCGCCTGAGCCAGCGCCGCCCGCCTGATCGGCGGGCCTGTCTCTCGCTCTTTGTTCCATCCGCCGACCCCGCACCCATGAACGCCCGCCTGCCCGACCCCGCCCAGGCCGTGCTCGACGTGCCCACTACCCGCGCCCGCGTGGACGAGCGCTGGCAGCGCGACATCCTGCCGGCGCTGCAGCGCTACATCGAGATTCCGGCCAAGTCGCCGATGTTCGACCCCGACTGGGCCACGCACGGCCACCTGGAGGCGGTGCTGCGCGACGCCGCCGACTGGGTGGCGCGCCAGCCGGTGCAGGGGTTCGAGCTCGAGATCATCCGGCTGCGCCGCCCGGACGGCACGCCGCGCACGCCGGTGCTGCTGTTCGAGGTGGCCGCGCGCGCCGGCGCCGACGGCGCGCCCGCGCCGGCCAGCGGCCAGACCGTGCTGCTCTACGGCCACCTGGACAAGCAGCCGGAGTTTGCCGGCTGGCGCTCGGGCCTGGGGCCGTGGACGCCGCGCCTGATCGACGACCGCCTCTACGGCCGCGGCGGCGCCGATGACGGCTACGCGGTCTATGCGGCACTCGCCGCCATCGAGGCGCTGCAGGCCGCGGGCCGCGCGCACCCGCGCATCGTGGGCCTGATCGAGACCGGGGAGGAGAGCGGCTCGCCGGACCTGCCGGCCACGCTCGAGGCGCTGCGCGCGCGCCTGGGCGACGTCGGGCTGGTGGTGTGCCTGGACAGCGGCGCCGGCAACTACGACCAGCTGTGGTTGACCACCAGCCTGCGCGGGATGGTCAGCGGCGTGCTGCGCGTGGACATCCTGACCGAGGGCGTGCACTCCGGCGACGCCTCGGGGGTGGTGCCGTCGTCGTTTCGCATCCTGCGCCACGTGCTGGAGCGGCTGGAGGACAGCGCCACCGGCCGCCTGCTGCCCGCCGACCTTCACTGCGAGATCCCGGCCGAGCGCATCGAGCAGGCGCGCGCCACCGCCGCGATCCTGGGCGAGGCGGTCTGGCGGCGCTTCCCTTGGGCGCACCACGACTGCGGCGGCAGCACGGCGTTCGCGCTGCCGGTGACGACCGACCCGGTGGAGGCGCTGCTGAACCGCACCTGGCGCCCGACGCTGTCGGTCACCGGGGCGGAAGGGCTGCCGCCGCTGCGCGACGCCGGCAACGTGCTGCGCCCCTACACCGCGTTCAAGCTCAGCCTGCGCCTGCCGCCGTTGGTGGACGCGGCGCAGGCCGCGCAGCGCCTTAAGGCGCTGCTGGAGGACAACGCCCCCTACCAGGCGCGCGTGACCTTCGAGCCGGAGGGCGCGGCCAACGGCTGGAACGCGCCGGGGAGCGCCCCGTGGTTCGAGCAGGCCCTGCAGGCCGCCAGCCAGGCGCACTTCGGCGCGCCGTGCGCCACGCTCGGCCAAGGCGGCACGATCCCGTTGATGAACATGCTCAGCGCTGGCTTCCCGCGCGCGCAGATGATGGTCTGCGGCGTGCTCGGGCCGCAGAGCAACGCCCACGGCCCGAACGAGTTCCTGCACGTGCCGTACGCCCGCCGCCTGACCGCGGCGGTGGCCGAGGTCATCGCGCGGATGCCGTGACGGCACGCGCACGGGGATCGCACCGGCTGACAGGGTGGTCGAACGATGCGCATTTTGCTGGTGGAAGACGAGCCAGACCTGGCGCGTTGGCTGACCAAGATTCTGAGTCGTCATGCGGGCATCGTGGTCGATTGGGCCGACGATGGGGTGTTGGCCGACCGCCGGCTGGCCACGGAGGAGTTCGATGCCGTGGTGCTCGACTTGGGATTGCCCGGCCTCGATGGCCACGGGGTCATTGCCCGCATGCGCCAGCGTGACGATCGCACGCCGGTGTTGGTGCTCACAGCGCGCGATTCGCTGACCGAGCGCGTGGGTACCCTGTACGAAGGCGCCGACGATTTTTTGCCCAAGCCCTTCATGGTGGAGGAGCTGCAGGCCCGCTTGCTGGCCCTGGTGCGCCGCGCGCGCGGCAAGGAGCACCCGCGCCTAGCCTGTGGGCCGTTGCAGTTCGACACCGCCAGCCAGCGCTTCGCGATCCGCGGCGAGTCGCTGGCGCTGTCGCCGCGCGAGCGTGCAGTGTTGCGCGCTTTGATTCAGCGCAGCGGTGAGCCGCTGAGCAAGCAACAAATCTTGGATCGCGTCTTTGCAGGGGATGCGGACGTCAATCTCGAGGCCATCGAGGTCTATGTGCATCGACTGCGACGCAAGCTGGCTGGATCGGGTGTACAGATCGTCACTCTGCGCGGGTTGGGCTACTGTCTGGAGACGTCCGATTCGGACGGGGCATGAGGACTGCGCGTAGTCTCAAATCGGCCCTATTGTGGTGGCTGCTGCCGGGGCTGGTGCTCATCATGGGCGGCACGCTGTGGTTTTCCAATCAGCTGTTACGCGACCAGGTCGATGCCGCTTATGACCGTGCGCTGGCTGGGGCCTTGCGGGCCATCGATTTGAACGTCTCTACCGCCAGCGGCGGATTGGCGGTGGAGCAGCCTTTCATGCTGCTGGAGTTTTTCGAGCTGACCACCAACGCGCGCGTGTACTTCCGCGTTTCGACCGAGGATGGTCTGGCCGAGATTGGCAGCCCTTTTTTGCCGCTGCCACGCCAGCCTTTGGTGACAGGGCAGCCCCGCTTTTACTATGCGATGCACGAGGACACGCCGGTGCGCGTGGCGGCGCTGGCTCGCCCCGCGCAGCCGCCGCTGCCCAGCAATCCTTCGGGGCGCATCATCGTCCAGGTGGCCGAGAGTCTAGGCACGCGAGAGGTGTTTCTGCAGCAGGTGTTGCAGCGCTCCATCGAACGCGATGCGCTCGGCATCGCCTTGAGCGTGGTTCTGCTGGTCAATGGCGTGGTGATGACGTTGCGGCCGCTGACGCGGTTGCGCCAGGAATTGGAGGCGCGGGCGACCGATGATCTCAGCCCCATCGACGATGGGGGGCTGCCCTCCGAAGTTCGCCCGTTGGTGGCCGCCGTCAACCGGCACATGGCGCGCTATGCCGACATGGCCCGCGCACAGCGCCAGTTTCTCGACGACGCATCGCACCAATTGCGCACGTCGCTGAGCGTATTGCGCACCCAGATCGACTTTGCCTTGCACGAGACCGAGCCCGCCGAAGTGCGGCACGCCTTGCTGGCCATGCACGACGGTTTGGAGCGCACGGTGCGCATGGCCAACCAGATGCTGGCGTTGGCGCGGGCCCGGGAAGCTTCCTTGGCCGAAAGCGGTCTGGTTCGGGAGGCGGTCGATCTCGGAGCACTGGCTGCGGCGGTGGCACGTCAGGTGTTGCCGCAGGCACGGCTCAAACGGCTCGATTTCGGCGTGGAGCGGCCCGCCGACCCGGTGCAGATTCTTGGCCTGGAGTGGCTGTTGCGCGAGGCGCTCCTCAACCTCTTGGACAATGCCATCCGTTACACGCCCGCAGGGCGGGCGGTGACGGTACGTGTGACGAGCGATGGCGAGTTGGCGCGTTTGCAGGTCGAAGATCAAGGGCCGGGCATGACGCCTCACGACATTGGGCTGGCGGGGGTGCGTTTTCGGCGTGGGCAGGCTGGCAAGCAGCAGTCAGGTGCGGGTTTGGGGTTGGCCATCGTGCACACCATTGCGCAGATGCATGCGGCCGAGCTGCGCTTGATACCCCTTGCGCCGCTGCCGGGTTTGCGTGCCGAGTTGGTGTTTTCCCTAGGCGCGGCAGCGCCGATTGAAAGCCGGTCGAAAGCCTCGGCTTCGTAGTCTCTGGGGGCCGCCGGCGTGCCCGGTGGGACCTGTTTTTAATACCCCAAGGAGACGTCCATGCCAGTTATGGGTTTTCGACGAATGATGGCCGCTTGGATGGCCGCGGCCACCTGGATATTCACTGCTGCGGCTCACGCCGAACCGGCCCGCCCCGAATGCGTGGCCCCGGCCCAGCCCGGCGGCGGTTTCGATCTGACCTGCCGCCTGGCCCAGACCGCGCTGGCCGATAGCGGCGCGCTCAAGACCCCGATGCGCATCTCGTACATGCCCGGCGGCGTAGGGGCCGTGGCTTACAACAACATCATCACCCAACGCCCGGGCGAGGCCGGCACCATCGTGGCTTTTTCCGGGGGCTCGCTGCTCAATTTGGCGCAGGGCAAGTTTGGCAAGTACAGCGTCAACGATGTGCGCTGGCTGGCGGCTATCGGCGCGGACTATGGCGTGGCTATGGTGCGCGAGGACTCGCCTTACAAAGATCTCAAAGGCCTGATGGCCGATCTTAAGGAGGACCCCAGCAAGATCGTGCTGGGCGGCGGGGGTTCGGTGGGTAGCCAGGACTGGATGAAAGCGGCGCTCACGGCCAAGGCTGCTGGCGTGGACTACAAGCGCATGCGCTATGTGGCGTTCGAGGGCGGCGGAGAGGTGCTTACCGCGCTGCGCGGTGGGCACATTCAGGTGCAAATGGGCGATGCTTCTGAAGCAGCACAGGCGCTCGACAGCGGCGCCCCGGTGCGTGTGCTGGCGGTTTATAGCAAAAAGCGCTTGCCCGGCCGCCTCTCGGCCACGCCCACGGCCATCGAGCAAGGCTTTGACATCGACTGGCCAATCATCCGGGGCTTCTACGTCGGGCCCAAGGTCGCCGATGCCGACTACCAATGGTGGGTCGCCGCGTTTGGCAAGGCCATGAGTGCCCCGGGCTTTGCTGCCTTGCAACAGCAGCGTGGCCTTTTCCCTTTCAACCTAGTGGGGACCGAGCTGGATCGCTACGTCAAAGAGCGCACCCAGGCTTACGTTGACTTGGTCAAGGACTTCGGTCTGGTCAAGTAATCCGCTCACAGTGTCGGCTGCGCCCACAGGCGCGGCCTCCTTTCCGTGTATTTCCCGCGGAGTCTGAGTTCATGACCCTCAACGACCGTGCGCTGGGCGCCTTTGCCCTGTTGCTTGCCGCCTTGCTCGCGTGGCAGGGCTGGGGCCTGGAAGCCCCTTTTTCGTATGAACCGGTAGGCCCACGAGCCTTTCCGCTGCTGCTGGCCGGCGTGATCGCGCTGTGCGGGCTTTGGCTGATGGTCCGCGGGCTAGACCAAGCCGAGCCCAATCCACCGGGCGCCAACGTTCGCATCGCGTGGATGGTCGTCCTCGTCGCCGCGTACGCTCTCATCTTTGCCAGCCTGGGCTTCATCGTGTCCACAGCCCTGATGACGATCTTCGTCGGGCGGTTGTTTGGCGGGCGCTGGCGCAACTGCCTTCTGGGGGGAATTGGCCTGGGCGTGGGGTTCTACTTGCTGTTCGACAAAGTGTTCGATGTGATTTTGCCCACGGGTATTCTCAACGTCGGAGGCTGACATGGAAGTCCTTCAACACCTCAGCCTCGGCTTCGGGGTGGCCTTTTCCCCGGTCAATCTGCTGGTGGCCGCCATCGGTGCGTTCTTGGGCACCATCGTCGGCGTGTTGCCCGGTCTCGGGCCGATCAACGGCGTGGCCATGCTCGTGCCCATTGCCTTCGCGATGAACCTGCCGCCGGAAACCGCTCTCATCTTGCTGGCGGCCGTTTACGTGGGTGCCGAATACGGTGGGCGCATCACCTCGATCCTGATCAATGTGCCCGGCGAAGCTGCCGCCGTCATGACCACGCTAGACGGCTATCCGCTGGCCCGGCAAGGTCTGGCCAGCGTTGCCTTGTCGCTGTCGGCCTGGGCCTCGTTCGTTGGCTCCAGCGTGGCCATTTTGGGCATCGCAGCTTTTGCGCCGCTGGTGGCGAGGTGGGCGTTAGCCTTTGGCCCAGCGGAATACTTCGTGCTGATGGTCTTCGCTTTCTGCGCGTTGAGCAGCCTGCTGGGCGAGAAGCCCGTCAAGGGGGTACTGGCTGCGGCGATCGGTCTGGCGATCGCCAGTGTGGGCGTTGATGCGAACTCGGGCGTCTATCGCTACACCTTCGACCTTCCAGAACTCGCCGATGGCATCGATTTTGTCGTAGTGGTGATTGGCCTGTTTGCTATCGCAGAGATGCTGCAGATGCTGGAGAACTTGCTCACAGGCCATAAGGTCGAAGTGCCCCCTGGCGAGCGCAAGCTCTTCAATTTCAAGGAATTGCGTTTCACCTGGTGGACGACGATCCGTTCTTCCTTGATGGGTTTTGGCATCGGTGTACTGCCCGGTGCCGGCGCCAGCGTGGCCTCCGCCGTGGCCTATGCCAACGAGAAGCGCCTGCACGAAGGCAAGGATCCGGATGCCAAATTTGGTCGGGGCGATTTGCGTGGACTGGCGGCACCAGAGGCGGCCAACAACAGCGCGGCCACCGGTTCTTTCATCCCCATGCTCACGCTGGGTGTGCCCGGCTCGGGCACCACGGCGGTGATGATGGGGGCATTGACGCTCTACAACATCACCCCCGGCCCGGTGCTCTTCGACGCTCAGCCCGCCCTCGTCTGGGGTCTGATCGCTTCGCTCTTCATCGCCAACGTGATGCTCTTCGTGATGAACGTGCCCATGGTGCGGGTCTTCGCCTCGATGCTGGCGATCCCCGGCTGGCTTCTGGTGCCGGGCATCTTGGCGATCAGCTTCATCGGCGTGTATGCACTCAGCTCCAGCACCTTTGACCTGCTTCTCATGGTCGGCATCGGCGTCATCGGCTACTTCTTGCGCAAGATGGGCATGCCTATGGCGCCCATGGTGCTGGGTGTGGTGCTGGGCAACCTGATGGAGCAGAACCTTCGCCGCGCGCTGTCGATCACCAATGGCGAACTGAACATCCTGTGGTCCAGCCCGGTCACGATGTCATTGTGGATCCTGGCGGCCGTTGTGCTAGTGGTCCCGCCCATACTGCGTCAGCGCCGCGCACGTCAAGTGGGCTGAGCTTGACTGCGCATTCCACTGATGGCGGACAGTGATTCCATTGCCATCGCGGACAGCGTTCC
>NZ_DAISXZ010000030.1:0-25018 GCF_036825565.1 Tepidimonas sp.
CCCTACTGCCAACGCCCTCGCCCCCGACGCACCCCACGCCCCGCACGGCAGCGCCGATCCCGTTGCCGAATGGTGTGCCCTGCTGGACGCCGCCACGCCGGCGGTGCGCGCGCACATCGCCCGGGTGGTCGAGCAGCACGGCGCACAACTGGCCGAGGGCTTTTATCAGGACATGATGGCCCACCGGCAGGCCCAGGCCTTTCTGGACGCGGACATCGTGCACCAGCGGCTGCACGCCTCGCTGCAGCGGTGGTTGACCGAGCTGTTCGCCCCGCACACCGCGCAGGACGTGCCCGCCATCGTGGCCCACCAGCGCCATGTCGGCGAAGTCCACGCCCGCATCCAACTGCCCATGCACCTGGTGGCCCGCGGCGCGCGGCTGCTCAAGGGGCGGCTGCTGCAGCGCATCGCGGCCGGAGGCGCCGCGCCCGCGCTGATCGAAGCATCGATGGCCCACGTCGGCGCGCTGTTCGACTTGGCGCTGGAGTTGATGGCCGAATCCTATGTGCGCGACACCCAGCGCGTCGTGCGCAGCGAAGAAGCCTTTCGCCTGCACGCGCTGAGCCAAAACGTGCAGGTCGAGCGCGAACGCCAGCGCTCGCTGCTGGCCGAATGGGGGGCAGGACGTGCTATTCGCCCTGCACCGCGGCGGCGCGCCGCTGAACCTGCCCCGGCTGGGCAGTTCGGAATTCGGTCTGTGGTTCACCCACAAGGGCAGCAACCTGTTCGACGGCACGCCCGAGGTGGACCTGGTGCACCAGACCATGGAGCGGCTGGACGACGCGCTGCTGCCCCAACTGGAAAGCGGGCACGGCGACGCCCAGCGCCGCCACGCCCTGCTGATCGAGCTGCAGTCCGCGCTGGACACCCTCAAATACCTGGTCAACACCCTGTTCGAGCGCCATGTGGAGCTGGAGAGTGGCCGCGACACGCTCACACGGCTGCTCAACCGGCGCTTCCTCACTCCCATCCTGGCGCGCGAGATACACCTCGCCCAGAAGCGGCACACGGCCTTTTCGGTGCTGCTGCTCGATCTGGACCATTTCAAGCACATCAACGACGTTCACGGCCACGACGCAGGCGACAGCGTGCTGCAGCAAATAGCCACCATCCTGCTCAACAGCGTGCGCTCCAGCGACTTCGTGTTCCGCTACGGGGGCGAGGAGTTCCTGGTCCTACTGGTGGACGCACCGAGCGAGCAAGCCCAGGCGCAGGCCGAAAAGCTGCGCCAGCGCATCGCCGCCACACCGTTCGCGCTGGTCAACGGCGTGCACCTGTCGCTGACCGCCAGCATCGGCGTCGCGCCCTACAGCGGCCACCCGGATTACCAGTACCTGATCAACCAGGCGGACGAGGCCCTCTACCGCGCCAAGCACGGCGGGCGCAACCGGGTCTGTCTGGCGACGGGGGCCGCCTAGAATCGGGGCCATGAGCGACCACGCCCCGCACTTCTCCCCTCATCCACCCACTGCCAGCAATTTTCTGCGCCAGATCATCGAGCGCGATCTGGCCCAGGGCCGCTACCACGGCCGTCTGTGGGGCGGCAGCCCCGGCGACGGCAGCCACCACGAGCAGGGCGCGGCCGACCCGGCCCGGGTGCGCATGCGCTTTCCGCCGGAGCCCAACGGCTACCTTCACGTGGGCCACGCCAAGAGCATCTGGCTCAACTTCAGCCTGGCGCAGGCCTATGGCGGCGTGTGCCACATGCGCTTCGACGACACCAACCCCGAGAAGGAGGACCAAGAGTACGTCGATTCCATCCTGGATGCCGTGCAGTGGCTGGGCTGGAGCTGGGAAGCCCACGGCACCCGCCATCTGTATTACGCGAGCGACTACTTCGATTTCATGTACCGGGCGGCCGAGTACCTGATCGAAACCGGCCATGCCTACGTGGATGAACAGACGCCGGAGCAGATGCGGGCCAACCGCGGCACGCTGACCGAACCCGGCATCGACAGCCCCTACCGCAACCGCCCGGCCGAGGAGAGCCTGGCGCGCTTTCGCGAAATGCGCGACGGCCGTCACGCGGACGGCGCGATGGTGCTGCGCGCCAAGATCGACATGGCCTCGCCCAACATCAACCTGCGCGACCCGGCCATCTACCGCATCAAGCACGCCGCGCACCACAACACCGGCGACGCCTGGTGCATCTACCCCATGTACACCTTCGCGCACCCGATCGAGGATGCGCTGGAGAACATCACCCACAGCATTTGCACGCTGGAGTTCGAGGACCAGCGGCCGTTCTACGACTGGCTGCTCGAGCGCATCGTGCCTATTCTGCGCGCACCGCAGTTCGAGCGGGCCAAACAACTGATCGAGCGCATCGAGCAACAAGGGCTTGAAGCGGGCAAGGAATTTGCGCTGCGCTGCCACAACCATGCGCACAAGCTCGGCTTGAACACCGAGCCCGAGCAGCGCATGCGGGCACTGTTCACGAAATGGGAACACGACCGCGACGCGGTGCTGCGCGACTTGGGCGAGTTTTTCGGGCTGCTCAAAGCGCAGACGCACCAGTTCACGCCGCTGCTGGCGGCGGCGCTGGAGGCGCACCGCATCGAGCCGTTCAACCTGCCCCACCAGTACGAATTCGCCCGGCTGAACCTAACCTACGTGGTCACCAGCAAGCGCAAGCTCAAGCAACTGGTGGACGAGGGCATCGTCAGCGGCTGGGACGACCCGCGCATGCCCACCATCGTCGGCCTGCGCCGCCGCGGCTACACGCCCGAAGCCATCCGCCTGTTCTGCGAACGCACCGGGGTCAGCAAAGCCGGGGGCTGGATCGATTACAGCAACCTGGAGATCGCGCTGCGCGACGACCTGGAAGGCAAGGCGCCGCGCGCCATGGCGGTGCTCGATCCGGTCCAGCTCAAGCTCACCAACTGGGCGCAGGTGTTTGGCGATGCTGGCCACCGCGAGAGCTGCAGTGCCCCGGTGCATCCGCAGCGACCGGAGCTGGGCCAGCGCAACTTCAGCCTGGGGCCGGAAATCTGGATCGAGCGCGAGGACTTCATGGAGCAGCCCCCCAAGGGCTATTTCCGCCTCTTCCCCGGCAACAAGGTGCGCCTCAAGTACGGCTATGTGGTCGAGTGCACCGGCTGCGAGAAGGACGCCGACGGCCGCGTCACGGCCGTGCTGGCCACGGTGGTACCCGACACCAAGAGCGGCACGCCCGGGGCCGACGCCGTCAAGGTCAAGGGCACGCTGACCTGGGTGGGCGTGCACGAAGCCGTGCCCGCCGAGGTGCGCCTGTACGACCGGCTGTTCGCCGATCCGCAGCCCGACGCCGGTGGCAAGGACTTCAAGGCCGCGCTCAACCCCGCCAGCCTGCGGGTGGTGACGGCCTACCTGGAGCCCTCGCTGGCGAACGCCCCGCGCGAGGAGCGTTACCAGTTCGAGCGGCACGGCTATTTCGGCACCGACCGCGTGGACCACACGCCCGAGCGGCCGGTGTTCAACCGGATCGCGGGCCTGAAAGACAGCTGGGGCAAGTGAGCCGCGCCGGTCAGCGCGGCTTGTGCCGGGCGGCGGGGGCCCCGCCGCCCGTGCGCGGCTCCAGGTGTCGGAAGGTGATGCGGCCTTTGCTCAGGTCGTAGGGCGACAGCTCCAGCGACACGCGGTCGCCCGCCAGGATGCGGATGTGGTGCTTGCGCATCTTGCCCCCGGTATAGGCGACCAGGGTGTGCCCGTTTTCCAGGGTGACGCGGTAGCGGGAGTCGGGCAGGATCTCGTCGACCGTGCCGCGCATCTCGATCAATTCTTCTTTGGCCATGGGGGCCTCCTAGGGATGACGATGCGGGATGGGGGCAGGCCCGCCTGGCCTGCTGGCCATCGAGCGCATCAGGGGGTGTGGGGGACGATGGCCGAGAAATCTGCCGCCGGAACCGGCGGCCATGTTCGGCCGGACGTGGGCGCGCGCCAACGCCTGGGCAACGCGGTGTCACGAACCACCGCGATCCGTGGACCACGATGCACGCGGGGGCGCAAGCGGAAAAAACGCCCCGACACCGCCCGACTCTAACACAGAGTGATCCCGGGCGCGGTTGGCGATGGCCCGACACCGAGGGGGTTGGCCCCGGCGTATGATGGGGCGCTTCGCAGCCCGCCCCTTCGCACCGTGTGGCAGACGATCCGTGCGCTGCCGCGCGCCGTATCGCTCATCGGCTTGATCAGCCTGATCGACGATTCGGCGTCCAACCTGGTGTACCCCCTGGTTCCGCTCTATCTGACCTCGGTGCCGATGGCGGGCCCGCGCGCGTTGGGCATGATCGAGGGCATTGCCGAAGCGGCGGCGCGGCACCGCGTTTGGCTGGTTCAACATTACGACGAGGGCCATGCCGCTGCCGGCATCGTTCGTATTCTGACTGCTGTACGAGCACGCAGGCGCCGGCCCCCCCCAAACAGCCACCACGGCCGGGACTGGCGGCGGCCGTTGAGCGTCCGAAACGTCAGGCCACCGGGTAGGTGCCCGGAATCAGGATCGAGCGGTCCACGGTGTCGATGTTGGTGTGGCCGGTGAAGGCCATGGTGATGTCGAGCTCCTTGTGCAGGATTTCCAGCACCTTGGTCACGCCCGCCTCGCCCATGGCGCCCAGGCCGTACAGGAAGGCGCGGCCGATGTAGGTGCCGCGCGCCCCCAGCGCACGGGCCTTGAGCACATCCTGGCCGCTGCGGATGCCGCCGTCCAGGTGCACCTCGATGCGGTGTCCCACCGCCTCCACGATGCGCGGCAGCGCGCGGATGCTCGACTCCGCCCCGTCGAGCTGGCGCCCGCCGTGGTTGCTGACGATCAGCGCATCCGCGCCGGAGTCGGCGGCCAGCTTGGCATCTTCCACATCCATGATGCCCTTGAGGATGAGCTTGCCCCCCCAGCGCTTCTTGATCCACTCGACATCGCCCCAGTTGAGCCGCGGGTCGAACTGCTGCGCCGTCCACGCCGACAGGCTGCCCATGTCGGCCACGCCCTTGACATGCCCGACGATGTTGCCGAACTGCCGCCGGGGCGTGCCCAGCATGCCCAGGCACCAGCGGGGTTTGGTCATCATGTTCACGATGTTGGGCAGGGTCAGCTTGGGCGGCGCGGACAGGCCGTTCTTCAGATCCTTGTGGCGCTGCCCCAGAATCTGCAGGTCGAGCGTGAGCACCAGCGCGCCGCAGTTGGCGGCCTTGGCGCGGTCGATCAGCCGCTCGATGAAGTCGCGGTCGCGCATCACATAGAGCTGGAACCAGAAGCCTTCCCCCGCGTGCCGGGCCACGTCCTCGATGGAGCAGATGCTCATGGTCGACAGCGTGAAGGGCACGCCAAACGCGCGCGCCGCGCGGGCGGCCAGGATTTCGCCATCGGCGTGCTGCATGCCGGTCAGCCCCGTGGGCGCCAGCGCCACCGGCATGGCCACGGGTTGGCCGACCATGGTGGTGCGCGTGCTGCGCCCCTCCATGTTGACGGCGACCCGCTGGCGCAGCTTGATGGGCTGGAAGTCGGATTCGTTGGCGCGGTAAGTGCTCTCGGTCCACGAGCCGCTGTCGGCGTAGTCGTAGAACATGCGCGGCACGCGCCGTTGCGCCAGCCGGCGCAGGTCTTCGATGCAGGTGATGACGGTCATGGGGACTCCTTCCTCGTGCGCATCCTAGCGCCGAAGCCCCCGGGCGTCACTTGAAATGCCGGTGCGCGCCGTTGAAGAAACGTCGCAGCCGCCTCAACTGCAATGCACGCTGCCGCAGCCGGTCATGGTCGCGGGCCGCACCCGGCTGGGATCGGCCAGGGTCTCGGTGCGCGAGTCGAAGCCCACGGCCCGCATGTGCTGCGCCAGCCCGGCATCCATGGTCTGCGCATGCATGGGAAACCACTCGGCCAGCGCCGCCGCCATGCGGTCGATGATCTCCCGATCCCCTTGCAGGAAGTGCGCCTCCACGGCCCGCATGGTGTCCAGGATCTGCCGATGGTGCGCGGCGTGGCAGTTGTCCTCGGCAAAGCCGACGGCCACCATCCAGCGCTCCTCGCGCTCGAAGTGCTCCACCGTGTGCGCGACCAACGCCCGGTAGGGCTCGAGCTGTTGGTCGTGCGGCAGCGCGCGCAGCCGGGCAAGCTGGGTGACGAACTCCTCGTGGGTCTCGTCCATGCGGCCGTCGCCCGTGACCAGCGAGTCGCCCCAGACGAGGTCGGGGATTTCGGGGAAGGTGTCGGTATCCATGGCGGGGGACCCTCGTTCAGGCGTCGAAGGGGAACTTCAGCTCGCGCAAATCCCGTTTGGTCTCGATCAGCACCAGCGGCTCGTCGCTGACCGCGGGGGCAGGACGCGGCTCGCGCGGCACATGCACCGGGGGCGGCTCGGCCGCGATGGCGGCCTGCACCGCCGCCACTTTGTCGGCGTCCGACTGCACCCATTCCAGGCCGGCCTGACGGGCCAGGACGGCCAAATCCTCGATCGGCAGGCGGTACGGCTGCGCGGCGGCGGACGGCTGTGCCGCGGGGGCTGCGGCCGGGGGCATCGTGGCGAGCGTTGTTGCGGGCGCTTCGACAGGCGCTTCGACAGGCGTCACGCTGGGTGCCGACACCCGTGCGGGGGCCGGCGGCTCCACGGGCACCGCCGACGTGGCGGCGGGCTCCGCCGGGGTCGGCGGCACCGTGAAGTACGAGCGGCGCGGGGGTTCGAGCGCGCCGCCGTCGGCCGCGGCGCCGGCTTCCGGGGCCTGGGCACCGTTCGGGACGGCGCCCGCCCCGTCTTGACGGCGGTTGCGGTCGCGCCCGTAGCGGTCGCGGCTGCGGCGCTCGCGCGGTGCGCGCGTGGCTTCCGCCGGTTCGGTCGCCGTTGCGCCACCTGTGCCGCCATCCTCGTCCACCGGCGCGGCAGCAGTGGGGGCATCGGTCAGGGTATCGGGCGTGACCTCGGTCGCGGCGGACACAGCCCCGTTGTCGGCGGCCTCGCCGCGCGAGCGGCGCCCGCGGCGGCGGCGCTCCCGGCGCTCGGCCGGCGCGCCATCGGCACGTGGCTCGGCCGGCGCGTCATCGGCACGTGGCTCGGTCGCGGCCACATCGGTGGCTGTCACACCTTCATTGCGAGTCGTGGGTCGGGCCTCGCCCCGCTCGGGACGCGGGGGCCGATCGGCACGTTCGCTGCGCTCGCCGCGTTCCGCACGGCTCTCGCGGCCTTCTCGGCCTTCACCGCTGCGCACCGCCTCCCCACGGCCGCGCCCCCCGCGGTTGCCCCGACCCCGGCGCTCGTCGCTGCCGGTGCGCTCGCGCACGTCCACAGTAGGGGCCGGCGCGGGGGTGGCCGCAGGCACCGGCGACTGCGCCGGCGGGGTGGCCGGGACGGCCTGCCACCCAAACAGGCGCTTTAGCCAGGCCAGGAAGCCCGTCTCGGCCGGTACCGACGGGGCGACAGGCACGGGGGCCGGCGCAGGCGCCGGGCTGACCGGTGCCACGGCCGGCGCGGCGGCGGTGGGCGCGGCCGGTGCCTCGGCCCGCGGTGCGGTCACCGGGGCGGGGCTGTCCGGCAGCACGCCCTTGATGATCGGCTCCTGCCGGTTGGTGCGCTCCTGGCTGCGCCGCGTCACCATCGCCACGTCCTCGACGATGTCGGCGAGCTTGTAGCTGGCGTCCAGGTTGTCCAGCCGCGGGTCGTCGTGCTTCAAGCGCTCCAGCTTGTAGTTCGGCGTCTCCAGCGACTTGTTCGGCACCAGCAGCACGCTGATGCGCTGCTTGAGCTCGATCTTGGTGATCTCGACGCGCTTTTCGTTGAGCAGGAAGCTGGCCACGTCCACCGGCACCTGCACCAGCACGGCGGCGGTGTTGTCCTTGAGCGACTCCTCCTGGATCACGCGCAGGATCTGCAGCGCCGACGATTCGGTGTCGCGGATGTGGCCGGAGCCACCGCAGCGTGGGCAGGGGATGGAGGCGCCTTCCGACAGCGTCGGGCGCAGGCGCTGGCGGCTCATCTCCAGCAGGCCGAACTTGCTGATCGGCGCAAACTGCACGCGCGCGCGGTCCTGCTTGAGCGCCTCGCGCAGGCGGTTTTCGACCTCGCGGCGGTTTTTGCTGTCCTCCATGTCGATGAAGTCGATCACGATCAGCCCGCCGAGGTCACGCAACCGCGCCTGACGCGCCACCTCGTCGGCGGCCTCCAGGTTGGTGCGCAGAGCGGTCTCCTCGATGTCGCCGCCCTTGATGGCGCGCGCCGAGTTGACATCGATGGCCACCAGCGCCTCGGTCTGGTCGATCACGATCGCGCCGCCCGACGGCAACGTCACCGTGCGGCTGTAGGCGGTCTCGATCTGGTGCTCGATCTGGAAGCGCGAGAACAACGGTGCGTTGTCGCGGTAGCGCTTGACGCGGTTGACGTACTCGGGCATCACGTGCGACATGAAGCCGCGCGCCTGCTCGTAGATGTCGTCGGTGTCGATCAGGATCTCGCCGATGTCGCTGTTGAAATAGTCGCGGATCGCGCGGATGACCAGCGTCGATTCCTGGTAGATCAGCTCCGGCTTGGACAGCGCCTTGGCCGCGCCCTCGATCGCGTTCCACAGCTTGAGCAGGTAATTGAGGTCCCACTGCAGCTCGGCGGCCTCGCGCCCGATGCCGGCGGTGCGCGCGATGATCGACATGCCGCTCGGGTATTCCAGCTTGTCCAGCGTGGCCTTCAATTCGGCGCGGTCCTCGCCCTCGATGCGCCGGCTGACGCCGCCGCCGCGCGGATTGTTCGGCATCAGCACCACGTAGCGGCCCGCCAGGCTGATGAAGGTGGTCAGCGCCGCGCCCTTGTTGCCGCGCTCCTCCTTTTCCACCTGGACGAGCAGTTCCTGGCCTTCCTTGATGACGTCCTGGATGCGCGCCTGCGACGGCGGCACGTTGCCCTGGAAATACTGCTTGGAGATTTCCTTGAACGGCAGAAAGCCGTGGCGGTCCTCGCCGTAATCGACGAAGCACGCCTCCAGCGACGGCTCCACGCGCGTGACGACGGCCTTGTAGATGTTGCCTTTGCGCTGCTCGCGCCCTTCGATCTCGACTTCGTAGTCGAGCAGTTTTTGCCCATCGACGATCGCCAGCCGGCGCTCTTCGGCCTGCGTGGCGTTGATCAGCATGCGTTTCATTTTGCGTTCCTCAGACTCGGTCGTACAAGCGCCCTCGATGGGCGCGGATGCCGCGAACCGCGGACCGGTCGAGCGAACGGGGAGGAATTGCCGGAGAGCCTCTGGGATGCGCAGAGCCCTGCCCGGCGTGCGCCGGGCAGGGGGGTCACGCGCTCCCGGGCATGGGCGCGTGGATCACGGTGAACAGGGACGACGGGCCGTTGTGCAGCACGGGAAAGGCGGGCGTCTCGGTGGTCACTGAATCCTCGTGCAGCCCGCCACACGGCGATTCGGCTTGGCCGCGGGCTGCACGTCGGGGGTATTCCGTATCGGGTTCGCTGACTGAATGAACGTCGGTTCTACCGGGGCGAGGCGCATCCATCCGGGGACCGACGGCCCAAACACGACGGACCTGGCCCGGATGTGCCGCCCCGCCCAGGGTTCGGCAAGAATATGTCTATCTGCGCTCTGGAGCGACCTGCGTGCCGTACACTTCGCGGCGACCCGATCCTTTTTCGGCGCACGGACAGACGCTGAGATTATAGGCGTGGACCGCGTGGCGTGTGATGCGCTGGGGGGGTGGGTCGCCGCTTGCCCATGTCCAATGCCGCCGTCCGTCACCTCACCGTCGATGCCGAGTCCGCCGATCAGCGGCTCGACAATTATTTGCTGCGCGAGCTCAAAGGCGCGCCCAAAACGCTGATCTATCGCATCATCCGCAGCGGCGAGGTTCGGGTCAACAAGGCGCGCGCCCGCGCCGACACCCGGCTGCAAGAGGGCGACGATGTGCGGCTGCCCCCGGTGCGCCTGCCCGAGCGGGTGATCGGCGCCGCGCCGGCGGCCGTGCCCGCGCGGGAGTTCCCCGTGCTCTACGAGGACGATTGGCTGCTGGCGATCGACAAGCCTGCCGGCGTGGCCGTGCACGGCGGCAGCGGCGTGTCGTCCGGCGTGATCGAGCAGCTGCGCCGAGCCCGACCCGGTGCGACGCTGCTCGAGCTGGTGCACCGCCTGGACCGCGAGACCAGCGGCGTGCTGCTCGTGGCCAAGCGGCGCAGCGCGCTCAAACGCATGCAGGACCAGTTTCGCGAGCGCAGCACGGGCAAAACCTATCTGGCGCTGGTGCGCGGCGAATGGCCCACCGCCCGCAAGGTGATCGATGTCCCCTTGCACAAATACCTGCTGCCCGATGGCGAACGGCGTGTGCGCGTCACCGATGCGCGCGACCCCCTGGGGCAGCGCTCGATTTCGCTGGTGCGGGTGCTGGGAGACGTGCCCCCCCCGCCCGGCACGCCGGCGGGCGCCCAGCGCATGACACTGTTGGCCGTCTCCATCAAAACCGGCCGCACCCATCAAATTCGGGTGCATCTGGCCCACGCTGGCCATCCCATCGCCGGCGACGACAAGTATGGCGATTTCGAATGGAACCGCCTGCTGGCTCGGCTCGGGCTCAAGCGGATGTTTCTGCACGCCTGGCGGCTGACGATACGGCATCCGGTGACGGAGCAGGAATTGCAATTGCATGCGCCATTGCCGCCCGAATTGGCCGATTGGGGCGACGTGCGGCGATTTTTTTGATTACAATCGCACCGTCCGATCCGTTTTGTTCAACCGTTGGGGAACGCTCATGGCAACCTATGCAGAACTGAAAGCCCAAGCCGAGGCCCTTCTGGCCCAGGCGGAGCAATTGCGCAAGCAAGAGCGCGCCGGTGTGATCGCCGAGATCCGCGCCCGCATGGCCGAATACGGCATCACGACCGAAGAATTGGCCACCACCGGCGCGCGCGGCGGCAAGGCCAAGGCCGGCCGCTCCAAGGCCGAGCCCAAATACCGCGGCCCCAACGGTGAACTCTGGTCCGGTGGCCCGGGCCGCAAGCCGGAATGGGTGCGCAACATTCTGGCCGCCGGCGGCAACATCGAGAACTTCCGCATCGCATAAACCCTCTGACACAGGGAAGGCAAAAGGCGCCTGTCATGCGCCTTTTGTCATTTTGGCGCCCCGGATTCGGGGCCGTTGCCGTTTCCGGGCCCACCGTGACCGATTCCACCGCTCTCGTTACCGCTTCTTTTGCCACCGACCGTCCCCGGCGTTACGACCTGATCGCCTTCGACTGGGACGGCACGTTGTTCGATTCCACCGCGCTGATCGTCGGCTGCATCCAGGACGCGGTGCGCGACGTCGGCGGACAGGCGCCCTCGCGCGAGCGCGCCGCCTGGGTCATCGGCATGGGTTTGGCCCAGGCGCTGGCGCACGCCGCGCCGGACGTGCCGCCCGAGCGCCAGCCGCTGCTGGTGGAGCGTTACCGCCACCACTGGTTTGCGCGCCAGCACGAGGTCACTCTATTCGACGGAGTACTGCCGCTGCTGACCGATCTGCGCGGCCGCGGCCACCGGCTGGCCGTGGCCACGGGCAAAAGCCGCCGCGGGCTGGACGTTGCCTTGCAGACGGTGGCGCTGCATGGAGTCTTCGACGCCTCGCGCACCGCCGAAGAGACGGCCGGCAAACCCGACCCGCAAATGCTGCTCGAACTGATGGCCGAATTCGACGTGCCACCCGAGCGCACCCTGATGATCGGCGACACCACGCATGACCTGCAGATGGCGCGCAACGCCGGCTGCGCCGCAGTCGCGGTCACCTATGGCGCCCACGCGCACGAAGACCTGCGCTCGCTGCAGCCAGCGTTCGTGGCGCACACCGTGGCCGACCTGCATGCCTGGCTGCGCGCGCACGCGTGACCGTCCGCCCCCGTTCAGGAGCCCGCCCGTGAGTGTCCAGTGGTTTCCCGGTCATATGTACGCGACGCAAAAGGCGTTGCGCGAGCGACTCAAGACCACGGACGTGGTCATCGAACTGCTCGACGCCCGGCTGCCGGGGTCGAGCGCCAATCCGCTGCTGGCCCAACTAATCGGTGAACGGCCCACGCTGAAGGTGCTGAACAAGGAAGACCTGGCCGACCCGGCGCGCACCGCGCAGTGGCTGGCCCACTACAACGCCCAACCCCGCACCCGTGCGATCGCCTTGCACGCCCACACCCCGGGGCCGGCGCGTGCCCTGGTGGCCGAGTGCCGTCGGCTGGCACCGCACCGCGGCGGCATGGTCAAGCCGCTGCGGGTACTGATCGCCGGCATCCCCAACGTGGGCAAGTCCACCCTGATCAACACCCTGCTCGGCAAACGCGCCGCCAAGGCGGCAGACGAGCCGGGCGTCACCCGCCAGGAGCAGCGCGTCGTGCTGGCCGACGACGTGTATCTGTACGACACTCCGGGCCTGCTGTGGCCCAAGATCATCGTGCCGGAAAGCGGGGACCGGCTGGCCGCCAGTGGCGCCGTCGGACGCAATGCCTTCGACGAGGAAGCCGTCGCGCTGGCCCTGCTGCGGGCGCTGCAGGCCGATTACCCGGCGCTGCTGGAGGCCCGCTACCGCCTGGGGTTGGCGCCGGCGGCCATCGCCGCGCTGCCCGACCACGAGCTGCTGGCCGCGATTGGCCGCAAGCGCGGCGCATTGCTGCCCGGGGGGCGCATCGACCCCCACAAAGCCGGCGAAACGGTGCTGGCGGATTTTCGCGCCGGGGCCATCGGTCGCATCACGCTGGAAACGCCGCAAACGTTTGCCGCTTGGCTAGACGCGGCGCGGGCGGCCGAAGCGCAGTTGCAGGCGCAGCGTCAGGCCCGCCGTGCCCCGCGCCGCCCGACCGGGCCCGAGGCCGCGCAACGCCACCCCGACGCTGGCACAAACCCGTGAGGCGCTGCTACAGTCCGCGGTCATGCAGTCGCAGCCCCTTCAGCCCCCGCGGTCCAGGTCCGCTCGGGCGGCCGCTGCGCACGATCCGGCGGATGGCCTGACGCCCCGGCAGCGCGAGGTGCTCGATTTCATTGCCGGCCATGTGCGCGATCGCGGCGTGCCCCCGACGCGGGCGGAGATCGCACACGCCTTCGGCTTTCGATCGCCCAATGCGGCCGAAGCGCACCTGCGGGCACTGGAACGCAAAGGCGCGGTGCAGTTGCTCGGCGGCAGTGCCCGGGGCATCCGCGTGCTGGGCGCAACAAGGGCGCCCGGGGCCCCAGCGCTCCCCCAGGGCGACACAAAGGCGCACGCCCCTGCCGTAGCCCCCGTGCCGCCTTGGCGCACCGGCGAGGTCAACCTGCTCCACTTGCCCCTGATCGGGCGGGTGGCGGCTGGCTCCCCCATCCTGGCGCAAGCGCATGTCGAGGCCACCTACCCCGCCGACGCGCGCTGGTTTGCCCGCCGACCCGACTATCTGCTGCGGGTGCGCGGCTGGTCCATGCGCGACGCCGGCATCCACGACGGGGACCTGCTGGCCGTGCAGGCTGTGCGCGAGGCCCGCCCCGGCCAGACCGTGGTGGCCCGCCTAGGGGACGAGGTCACGGTCAAGCGCCTGCAACGCGAGGGCGCGTACTGGCGGTTGCAGGCCGCCAACCCCGAGGTGGCCGACATCCTCGTGCGCCCAGGCGATGCGTTTGCCATCGAGGGCGTGGTCGTGGGCCTGCTGCGGCCGCAAGGCTGGGATTGACTGCCGGGCCGCTGCCCACCCTCTGGTGGGATACCGACCGCCTGCGTCAGGGCCGCAGGTCGTAGCGGTCGGCGTTCATGACCTTACTCCAAGCGGCCACGAAGTCGCGCACGAACTTCTCGCGTCCGTCGTCCTGGGCATAGACCTCGGCGTAGGCGCGCAACACGGCGTTGGAGCCAAACACCAGGTCAACCCGCGTGGCGGTCCAGCGGGTTGCCCCCGTGGCGCGGTCCACGATGGCGTAGCTGTTGCGCCCGGTCGGCTTCCAGCCGTAGGCCATGTCGGTCAGGTGCACGAAGAAGTCATTGCTCAACACGCCGACACGGTCGGTGAATACCCCGTGCGCCGACCCCCCGTGATTGGCACCGAGCACGCGCAGGCCGCCGACGAGCACCGTCATCTCGGCCGCGGTCAGACCCATGAGCTGTGCGCGGTCGAGCAGCAATTCCTCCGGCTGTGCCGCGTAGTGCTGTTTGAGCCAGTTGCGGAACCCATCGGCCACGGGCTCCAGCACCGCAAACGACTGGACGTCGGTCTGCGCCTGCGTGGCGTCGCCGCGCCCCGGCGCAAACGGAACCTCGACCGGGTAGCCGGCGGCGCGGGCGGCCTCTTCCACCGCCATGCTGCCGGCCAGGACGATCACGTCGGCGATGCTGGCGCCGGTCTCTGCGGCGATGCGCTCATAGACGGGCAGCACGCGCGCCAAACGCTCGGGCTCGTTGCCGGCCCAATCCTTTTGCGGGGCCAGCCGGATGCGCGCCCCGTTGGCACCGCCGCGGAAGTCCGATCCGCGGAAGGTGCGGGCACTGTCCCAGGCCGTGGCCACCCGCTCGGCAATACCCAATCCCGCGGCGGCGATCCGGGCGCGCACGGCGGCCACGTCGTAATCGGTCCGACCCGCGGGGACGGGATCTTGCCAAATCAGGTCTTCGGTGGGCGCCTCGGGGCCGATGTAGCGCGTGCGTGGCCCCATGTCGCGGTGCGTAAGCTTGAACCAGGCGCGGGCAAACACCTCCGAGAAATACGCCTGGTCGGCCGCAAACCGCTCCGAAATTCGGCGGTACTCGGGGTCCATCTTCATCGCCATGTCGGCATCGGTCATGATGATGCGGTGGTTGCGCAGGGTGGGGTCTTCCACGTCGGGCGGGACATCCTCGGGCCGCAGGCCGATCGGCTCCCACTGCCAGGCGCCGGCAGGACTCTTTTTGAGCTCCCATTCGTAGCCGAGCAGAAGCTTGAAGTAGCCGTTGTCCCACCGGGTGGGGTTCGTGGTCCACGCCCCTTCCAGACCGCTGGTCACGGTGTCGCGACCGATGCCGCGGGTGGTGTGGTTGTTCCAACCCAGGCCCTGTTCCTCGATCGGCGCGCCTTCGGACGCAGGGCCCAAGTTGGCCGCGCTGCCGTTGCCGTGCGCCTTGCCGACGGTGTGCCCGCCGGCGGTGAGGGCCACGGTTTCCTCGTCGTTCATGCCCATACGGGCGAAGGTTTCGCGCACCTGGGCGGCGGTGCGCAAAGGGTCCGGCTGGCCATTGACACCCTCGGGGTTCACATAGATCAGGCCCATCTGCACGGCGGCCAGCGGGTTGGCCAAGGTGCTGGCGTCGTCCAGGCTGCCGTAGCGGGCGTCGCTGGGGGCCAGCCACTCCTTCTCATCGCCCCAGTAGACATCCTTCTCCGGGTGCCAGACGTCCTCTCGCCCGAAGGCAAAGCCATAGGTCTTCAGGCCCATGGACTCGTAGGCGACATTGCCGGCCAGGATCATCAGATCGGCCCAGCTGATCCGGTTGCCGTATTTCTTCTTGATCGGCCACAGCAGCCGGCGCGCCTTGTCCAGATTGGCGTTGTCCGGCCAGGAGTTGAGCGGCGCGAACCGCTGGTTGCCGGTGTTGGCGCCGCCGCGACCGTCCGCGATGCGGTACGACCCCGCCGCGTGCCAGGCCATGCGAATCATCAACCCGCCGTAGTGGCCCCAATCGGCAGGCCACCACGGCTGGCTGTCGGTCATCAAGGCCGTCAAATCGCGCTTGATCGCATCTACGTCGAGCTGGCGCACCGCCTCCCGGTAGTTGAAGCCGGGCAGCGGATTGGTCTTGGTGTCGTGCTGGTGCAGGATGTCCAGGTTCAGGGAATTTGGCCACCAGGCCATATTGGACGTTGCGGCGGTGGTGTGGGTGCCGTGCATCACGGGGCACTTGCCGACGGCTTCGCGGGCGGGGGCGTTCATGGTCATCTCCTTGCAGACGGGTTGGCCGACATCAGGGCCGCGAGCCATGCATGCACTGCCGAGTGGGGCACGGTGTGGCGGCACCTAATAGAAATCACCAATCAATAATTGATTTGTGATTGCGCTTCATTCTATCGGGTCTGCCACGTGCGGCGGTCATTCTTCCCAATCGCCGCGATAGGACCAGACCTGGCCGCGCAGCCGCCGCCTTGGGCTTGCGGCTATGATGTACGTCACCCTTGAACCTCAACCGACCGGAGGCGAGCGATGCAGTGGCTGGTGCTGGGCTTGATCCTGTTTTTGGGCGTGCACTCGGTGCGCATCGTGGCCGACGACTGGCGCAACCAGACCATCGACCGCATCGGGCTGGGCGCATGGAAGGCGGTTTACTCCCTGGTGTCGGCCGTCGGGCTGGGGCTGATCATCTGGGGCTACGGCGTGGCCCGCCAGTCCCCGGACGTGCTGTGGAGCCCGCCGCTGGGGATGCGCCACGCCGCCTCGCTGCTGACGCTGGTGGCTTTCGTGCTGTTGGTGGCGGCTTATGTTCCGGGCAATGCGATCAAGGCGCGGCTGGGCCACCCGATGGTGCTGTCCGTCAAGCTGTGGGCCTTTGCCCACCTGCTGTCCAACGGCACACTGGCAGACGTGTTGCTGTTTGGCGGCTTTTTGGCATGGGCGGTGCTCGATTACCGCACGGCGCGGCGCCGCACGCCCGCCGTTCGCGACGATGCCGACGACGAGGATGACACCCTGGTGACCGCCACCCGCGAGCCGTCGTTGGCGGCCACGGCGGCCACCGTGGTCGTCGGGCTGGTCGCGTGGGCGGTGTTCGCGTTCTGGGCGCACGGCGTGCTGATCGGCGTGCGTCCCTTCGGCTGATCGTGCACCCACGGCTGCGGGCGCGGCGTCAACGCCGTCTGCCCCGCCGTCAATCCCCCAGGCGGCGCACCACGAGGGCCGCCCCGGTGGCTGCCGCGGCGGAGACCATGCCGGCCACGAAGACGGCGCTCAGCCCATGGTGGGTGCTGATCCACCCACCCAGCGCCCCTGCGGTCACCCCGGAACAGCCATAACCGATCAACGAATACAAGGCCTGCCCCCGCGCGCGCAGCCGCCCCGGAAAGTGGCGGTTGATGAGGGCGATGCAGACCGTGTGGTGAGCGGCAAAACCGATGGCATGCACCGCTTGCGCCAGCAGCAGCACGCCCAGCCAATGTGCCCCCCAGGCCGTCGCCGCCATGCGCGCCACCGTCAGGGCCGACGCCAGCACCAGCCACTGCCCCAGCGCCAGCCGCGGCAGCCAGCGACCCTGGGTGAAAAACCAGGCGATCTCCACCACCACGGCAGTGGCCCACAGCGCGCCGATCACGCCTTTGCCGTACCCCAGGCGGTCCAGGTAGAGCGAGAAGAAGATGTAGATGAACACGTGCGCCAGCACATGCAGAAACATGGAGGCAAAAAACCACGCCACGACGGGCTGGCGCAACACCGGCCAGACGCGCCCGCCCGCGGCATCGCGCGCATGCGGCGGGTCGCGCCAGCGCGGCATGGCCCACACCGCGCCCACCACCAGCGCCAGCGTCGCATTCGCCCAGAACGGAAAACTCGCGAGCCCGTGGCGCTCGAACCAGGCGCCCGCCGCCAGCACCGTCACCAGAAAGCCCAGCGATCCCCACAGGCGAACGCGGCCGTAGCGGCGCGCGTCGAACCCGCCCGAGGCGCTGACGGCATGCGCCAACGCCGTCTCGGACAGCGGCATCATGGCGCTGGTGTGCGTAAACAGCAGCAGCAACACCAGCGGCAACCAGGCGGGCACAGGCTGCCACCACAGCCCCAGGGACAGCACCAGCGACACGCCCGCGCACACCCGCAGCCAGCGTACCGGCTCGCCGGTGCGGTCGCTCAGCCACCCCCACAGGTAGGGAGCGAACAGCCGCGTCGCCGACTGCAGCGAGGTCAGCAGCCCGATGGCCCACAGGCCGTAGCCCAGTTCCTGCAACCACAGCGGCAGGTACGGATTGAAAAAGCCGATGTGCGCAAAATAGCCCGCCGCGAGGGCCGCAAAGGGCCACAGCCCGCGCACACGCCGGGCATCGGCGGGCGGGCCGCCGCTCATGAGCGGGAGACGCCGCCCGGGGCCTCGGCCGCGACCGGCCCGGGGGTGACGCGCACATCCCCACACTGCGCGCGGTGGCGCAGCGCATGGTCCATCAGGACGATCGCGAGCAGCGCCTCCACGATGGGCACGGCCCGAATGCCGACGCAGGGGTCGTGCCGGCCCTTGGTGATGACTTCCGTCGGCTCGCCCGCGGTGTCGATGGACGGCCGCGGCACGAGGATGGAGCTGGTGGGCTTGATGGCCAGCGTGACGACGATGTCCTGCCCCGTGCTGATGCCCCCCAACACCCCACCCGCGTGGTTGGACAGAAAGCCCTGGGGAGTGATGCCATCACCGTGCTCGCTGCCCCGCTGCGAGACGCTGGCAAAGCCATCGCCGATTTCCACGCCCTTGACCGCGTTGAGACCCATCATGGCGTGCGCGATGTCGGCGTCCAGGCGGTCGTAGATCGGCTCGCCCAGCCCGGCGGGCACCCCCTGCGCGACGACGCGCAGCCGCGCCCCCACCGAGTCACCGGCCTTGCGGATCTCGGTCAGATACGCGTCCAGCGCCGACACATCGGCCACTGGCGCAAAAAACGGGTTGCCATCGACGTGGTCCCACGATTCGAACGGCACGCTCTGCGTGCCCATCTGGAGCAGGGCGCCCCGAACCACCGTGCCAAACTGCTCGCGCAGCCATTTGCGCGCGACCGCCCCCGCCGCCACGGTGGGCGCAGTCAGGCGCGCGGACGAGCGTCCGCCCCCGCGCGGATCGCGGATGCCGTACTTGTGCCAGTAGGTGTAGTCCGCATGCCCGGGTCGGAAGGTCTGGGCGATGTCGCCGTAATCCTTACTGCGCTGGTCGGTGTTGGCAATCAGCAACGCGATGGGCGTGCCCGTGGTGCGCCCCTGGTACACCCCGCTCAGAATCTGCACCTGGTCCGCCTCTTGCCGCTGGGTGACGAACTTGCTGCTGCCGGGCCGTCGCCGGTCGAGGTCCGGCTGAATGTCGGCCTCGGCAAGCGGCAACCCCGGCGGACAGCCGTCGATGACGCAGCCGATGGCCGGTCCGTGCGATTCGCCGAAGTTGGTGACGCGAAACAGGGTGCCCAGGGTGTTGCCGCTCATACCCGGGATTATCCCGCAGCCGCCTGCGCCCGACCGTCGTCACCAGCGGGGGCATCGGCCGCGCGCTGCAGCACCACGGCGGCCTTGACCAGTTGCTGTAGGCTGCGGCGCAGTTCGCTGCTGGCGCGCAGCCAGGCCTCCGTCGCCTCGATGGCCAGCCGTCATTCGGCCCCGGCACGCAGCAAGGCGGCCTTGAGCACGGCGTAGGCATCCTCGGCCTCGCGCAACGCGGCCTCGCTCGCAGCCGGGGACGGGGCGGGCGCGCCGTCGTCCAGCAGGGCCAGCAACGCGATCGACCGGCGCCGAAAGGCCGCCAGTTCCAGCGCCGGCACGCCGGCGGGCGGCGTGGGCCAAGGGGCCAGCGCCTCGGCCGCCTCACCGGCCAGCTCCACCGCCACCTCGGCGTAGCGGGCCACGCGCAGCATATCCGGCAGCCGCGCCGCGCTGTCGGCGGACATCTCGGCGCGCTGCAGGCGCACGACGAAGTCCGCCACCGCGCGCTGCAGGGCCATGGCCACCGCACGCGCCCGCGCCAGCCGGGCCCGCACGGCGGCATCGTCGCCGCCGGCGCGCTCCGCCACCGCGTCGCCGGCCAGCGCGGGTAGGTCGAACACCGTCCCCAAGGAGCGCGCCGCCAGTCCGCGGAATCGCCCCAACTCCCGGCGCAGCGCGTCCAACGCCAGCACGGGCACGGCCAGCACGGTCGCGTCCAGGAAGCGGGGGCGCGACTCGTCCTCCTCGGCGGTGCGAAACCGTGCCTGCAGCCAGCGCGTCAGCCGCCCGGCCAGCGGCCACATCAGCACCACGCCCAGCACATTGAAAACCGTGTGGAAGAGCGCCACCGTCAAGGCCGGCGAATCGTCGAGCCCCACGGCGTGCATGGCCTGTAGGAGCCACTGCACCAACCAGGGCAACAGCGCCAGCGCCACCAGCCCCGTCAGCAGGTTGAACAACACATGCGCGCTGGCGGCCCGGCGGGCGTTGGGGGTAGCCCCCAGGGCGGCCAGCACCGCCTTGACCGACGTGCCGATGTTGGCCCCGATGACCACGGCCGCCGCCCCGTGGGCCGAAAGCAGCCCAGCCCCTGCGGCGCTGAGCGCGAGGGTGAGAGCGGCGCTGGAGCTTTGCATCAGCACCGTCAGGACCAGGCCCGCCAGCAGTTGGGTCAGCACCACGCGCCAGTCGCTGCCGGCCGGCAGCGATATCTGTTGGGCCACGTTGCCAAAGGCGCCGCGCAGCACGTCGATGCCCAGGAACAGCAAGCCAAACCCCGCGCACGCCGTGCCCAACGCCCCGCGGCGCGTGCCATGCCCGGTCACGCGCAACCCCACCCCCAACCCGATCAGGGGCAGCGCCAGCAGGTCGATCTTCAGCCCAAAGCCCAGCACCGCGACGATCCAACCCGTCATGGTGGTGCCGACGTTGGCGCCAAACAGCACCCACAGCGCCTGGCCCAGATTGAGCAGCCCCGCGTTGACGAAGCCGATCGTGGCCACCGTGACCGCGCTGGAGGACTGCACCACCGCCGTGACCAGGGCGCCAGCCGCCAGCCCGCGCCAGCGGGTGCGAGTGGAGGCGGTCAAAATGCGCTCCAGCGCAGGCCCTGCGGCCAGCCGCAGACCGTCCGTCATGAGCTCCATACCCATGATGAACAGGCCCACGCCGCCGAGCAGGCCGGCGAGCAAACCGCCCAGACCGTCGATCACGGATCAGCGCGCGACCGGCTGCTGTTCCGGCCCGCCGGGGGCGGTGTCATCCTCCTCCGGCCAGTCGCGGATGTAGGCTTTGAGCATCTTGTTCTCGAAGCTCTGCGTCTCGACCACGGCCTTGGCCACGTCAAAGAAGCTGATCACGCCCATCAGCATGCGGTTGTCCATCACCGGCATGTAGCGGGTGTGGCGCTCCAGCATCATCGGGCGCACTTCGTCCAGCTCGGTCTCGGGGGTGCAGGTCATGGGGTGATCGTCCATGATGCTGCGCACCGTGACCGTGCCCACGGTGCCACCGTTGCGCGCGATGGTGTCGATCACCTCGCGAAAGGTGAGCATACCCACCAGTTCGCCGTGCTCCATGACGGCCAGCGAGCCGATGTCGTACTGCGCCATCGTCTCGACCGCGCGGGCCAGCGACTCGTCCGGCGCTACCGTGTAGAGCGTGCCGCCTTTGACGCGCAAAATGTCACGGACTTTCATGGTGGGGCTCCTGTTGTCTCGAAGGCGCGGCTAGGAGGCCGCTGTGCAGGCTAATATAGACCACAACACGAGGAGACACCATGCCCGGTTACGCCGATCCCGGCTTCGACACGCTGGCCCTGCACGCCGGTGCCGCCCCCGACCCCGCCACCGGCGCGCGCGCGGTTCCGATCCATCTGACGACCTCGTTCGTCTTCGAATCGACCGACCACGCCGCGGCGCTGTTCAACCTGGAGCGCGCCGGCCACGTTTACAGCCGTATCAGCAACCCCACCACCGCGGCGCTGGAGCAGCGCGTGGCCGCCTTGGAGGGTGGCATCGCTGCCGTGGCCACCGCCAGCGGGCAGGCGGCGCTGCACCTGGCGATTGTCACGCTGATGGGCGCGGGCGGGCACATCGTCGCCTCCAGCGCGCTCTACGGCGGCAGCCACAACCTGCTGCAGCACACGCTGCCGCGCTTGGGCATCCAGACCACCTTCGTGCCGCCGGGCGACCTGGACGCCTGGCGCGCCGCGGTGCGCCCCAACACCCGGCTGTTCTTCGGCGAGACGGTCGGCAACCCGGGGCTGGACGTCCTGGACATCCCCGCGGTGGCCGAGATCGCGCACGCCGCCGGCGTGCCGCTGCTGGTGGACTCGACGCTGACCACACCGTGGCTAATCCAGCCGCTGGCGCTCGGCGCGGACCTGGTGTACCACTCGGCGACCAAGTTCTTGAGCGGCCACGGCACCGTGATCGGCGGCGTGCTGGTCGATGGCGGCTCGTTCGACTGGGACGCCGCGCACGCACGCGACGGGCGCTTTGCGGAGCTGACCGAGCCGTACGCGGGCTTTCACGGCGTGGTGTTCAGCGAGGAATCGACGGTGGGGGCGTTTGCGCTGCGCGCGCGCCGCGAGGGGCTGCGCGACTTCGGCGCCTGCATGAGCCCGCACACCGCATGGCTGATCCTGCAGGGCATCGAGACGCTGCCGCTGCGCATGGCGCGCCACATGGCCAACACCGAGCGGGTGGTGAACTTTCTGGCGGTGCACCCGTTGGTGGCGCGCGTGCGCCACCCGCTGCGGCCGGACCATCCGAGCCACCAACTGGCGCAACGGCTGCTGCCGCGCGGCGCCGGCAGCGTGTTCAGCTTCGAGCTCGAGGGCGGCCGCGCGCAGGGCCGCGCCTTCATCGAGGCGCTCAAGCTCTTCAGCCACCTGGCCAACGTCGGCGACTGCCGCAGCCTGGTCATCCACCCGGCCAGCACCACGCATTTTCGCATGAGCGACGAGGCGCTGGCCGCCGCCGGCATCGGGCCGGGCACCATCCGCCTGTCGATCGGGCTGGAAGATCCCGACGACCTGATCGACGATTTGAAGCGCGCCTTCAAGGCCGCCGAGAAAGCCGCCTGACCCCGGGGAGCCCTGACCATGCTGATCGACGTGCACGGCGCCCCGCTGTACGCCTACACCGGCGGCCGCCACTTCGACCCCGCCCGCCCCACGGTGGTGTTCATCCACGGCGTGCTCAACGACCACAGCGTCTGGATTCTGCAGAGCCGTTACCTGGCGCACCACGGCTTCAACGTGCTGGCCATCGACCTGCCGGGCCACGGCCGCAGCGGCGGCGAGCCGCCGGAGCGCGTCGCCGATGGCGCGCGCGCGGTGCTCGGGCTGCTGGATGCGCTGGGCGTGGACCGCGCGGCACTGGTGGGTCACAGCTTTGGCTCGCTGATCGCGCTTCAGGCCGCGGCCGACGCGCCGCCGCGCATCTCGCAGCTGGCGCTGGTCGGCACCGCCTATCCGATGCGGGTGTCGCCCGCGCTGCTGGACGCCTCGCTGAACACGCCCGAGAAGGCCATCGCCATGGTCAACGTGTTCAGCCACTCGACGCTGGCGCCACCGCCGTCGGCGCTCGGCCCCGGCACGTGGCTCTACGGCGGCGCACGCGCGCTGATGCGCCGCGTGCTGACGAGTAACCCGCGCGTCAACGTGTTCCACCGCGGCTTCACCGCGTGCGACACCTATCAGGACGGCGAGACCGCCGCGCGGCGGCTGGCCTGCCCGGTGCAGTTCATCCTCGGCACGCGCGACCAGATGACGCCGCCCAAGGCCGCCCAGCCACTCATCGACGCTGCGCGCGCCGCTGGCGTGCCGGTGGAGGTGGTGCGGCTGCCGGCGGGCCACGCCCTGATGACCGAGGCGCCCGACGGCGTGCTGGATGCCCTGCGCGCCTTCCTGCGGCCGCTGCAAGCGCAGTCGGCCTGAGGCTGCTCCATGACCAGCGCGGCAAGCCCCCGAGTCGGGACGGCACCCCAGCCGGTGCCGCCGCAGGCGATCACGCCGCCGATGTCGCGTGAGCACGCCGAAGCCATCGCCGCCGCCTTCGATCTGCGCCGGCTGCCGCCGGACTTCCTGGCCAACCCGTACCCGGTCTACGCCGCCCTGCGCGCGCGCCAGCCGGTGCGCGCCATGCCCGACGGCAGCTGGTTCCTGACCCGGCACGCGGACTTGGTCGCCGTGTACCGCGACGCGGCCACCTTCAGCTCCGACAAGCATGTCGAGTTCGCGCCGAAGTACGGCGCCGACTCCCCGCTGTACGAGCACCACACCACCAGCCTCGTCTTCAACGACCCGCCGCTGCACACGCGCGTGCGCAAGCTCATCATGGGAGCGCTGACGCGCCGCGCCATCGCCGACCTGGAGCCGGGGCTGGTGCGGCTGGTCGACGGACTGTTGGACCGGTTGCAGGCGCGCGGCGGCGGCGACCTGATCGAGGACTTCGCCGCGGCCATCCCGGTGGAGATCATCGGCAATCTGCTGGGCGTGCCGCACGACGAGCGCGGCCCGCTGCGCGGCTGGTCGTTGGCCATCCTGGGCGCGCTGGAGCCGGTGCTGACCCCGGCGCAGCAGGACGCGGGCGAGCGCGCCGTGCGCGAGATGCTGGACTACCTGCGCGTGCTGGTCGCGCAGCGCCGCCGCCATCCGCTCGATCCGCAGCGCGACGTGCTGACGCGCCTGATCCAGGGCGAGGCCGATGGCGAGCGCCTGAGCGAGACCGAGTTGCTGCACAACTGCATCTTCCTGCTCAACGCCGGGCACGAGACGACCACCAACCTGATCGGCAACGCGCTGGTGTGCCTGCAGGAATGGCCGCAGGAGAAGACCCCGCTGCTGGCGCGGCTGCACGAGGCGCGCGACCAGCCCGAGGCGCAGGAGGCGATCCTGGGCGCAGCGGTGGACGAGTTCCTGCGCTTCGAGTCGTCCAACCAGCTCGGCAACCGGCGCGCGCTGCGCGAGGCCGAGGTGGGCGGCGTGCGCCTGCCGGCCGGCGCGCTGGTGACGCTGTGCATCGGCGCGGCCAACCGCGACCCGGCCGTGTTCGCCGACCCCGAGCGGCTGGACCTCGCCCGCGCCGACAACCGGCATCTGGCCTTCGGCTTCGGCGTGCACCAATGCGCGGGATTGAGCCTGGCGCGGCTGGAGGGCCGCATCGCAATCGGGCGCTTCCTCGCGCGCTTTCCGCACTATGCGCTGAGCGCGCCGCCCGTGCGCGGCGGGCGGGCACGCTTCCGCGGCTTCTTGCGCGCGCCGTTCGTGATCGAGGGCTGACCGCCCGGCGGTGGCCGGCACCCCCGAGCCGAGCACCAAGGCGGTGCGCCGACGCCGGCGGTCGACCCGCGAATCCGCTGCGATCACCCGCTCCCAGCCCGGCCCCGCCAGGCGCCCCGGCCAGGCACGCCTTTTGCTAATTCGTCGTCCCTGAAATATTCATTTCAACCCAAATTGTCCATTAGG
>NZ_DAISXZ010000031.1:0-24914 GCF_036825565.1 Tepidimonas sp.
CCCCTCCACCACCACGGAGCCCCCACCGCGATGAGCATCCGCAACCTCGAATTCTTGTTCGCCCCCCGCCGCGTGGCGGTGTTCGGTGCGTCCGACCGGCCGCACAGCGTCGGCGGCACGGTCTGGCGCAACCTGTCCCGCGGTTTTCAGGGGGAACTGTTTGCGATCAACCCGCGCCGGCCCGACCTGGGCGTGCCCGTGGCGCGCGATCTGGCCGACCTGCCGGCGGCCCCCGACTTGGCCGTCATCTGCACCCCGCCCGCCACCGTCCCCGGCCTGATCGCCCGCCTGGGCGAGCGCGGCACGCGGGCCGCGGTGGTCGTCACCGCCGGGCTGGACGCCGCGCACAAACAGGCCATGCTCGACGCCGCGCGCCGCCACACGCTGCGCATCCTAGGGCCCAACTGCATCGGCATGCTGGTGCCCCACCTGGGGCTCAACGCCAGCTTCGCCCACGCCGATGCCCAGCCCGGCAACATCGCCTTCGTCTCGCAGTCGGGCGCGCTGGTCACGGCGGTGCTGGACTGGGCCAACGACCGAGGCATCGGCTTCTCGCACTTCGTCTCGCTGGGCGAGCACGCAGATGTGGACTTCGGCGACATGCTCGACTACCTGGGCAGCGACGCGCGCACCCGCGCCATCCTGATGTACGTGGAGTCGGTCACGGCGCCACGCAAGTTCATGTCCGCGGCGCGGGCCGCGGCCCGCAACAAACCGGTGATCCTGGTCAAGGCCGGCCGCTCGGCGCAGGGCAGCCGTGCGGCCGCCTCGCACACCGGGGCGCTGGCCGGGTCCGACGACGTATTCGATGCCGCCATCTCCCGCGCGGGCATGCTGCGCGTCAACACCCTGCACCAGCTCTTTCTGGCGGTGGAGCTGCTGGCGCGCTTCCGCGACAACCGCAGCGAGCGGCTGCTGGTTTTGACCAACGGCGGCGGCGCGGGCGTGATGGCGGCCGATGCCGCCGCGCACATGGGCGTGGAGCTGGCGAGTCTGAGCCCCGACACCGTTGCGCGGCTGGACGCCGTGCTGCCGGGCAACTGGTCGCGCGCCAACCCGGTGGACATCATCGGCGACGCGCCCGCCCAACGCTATGTGGATGCGCTGCGCATCCTGCGCGAGGACCGCGACAGCGCCATTCTGTTCATCCAGGCACCCACCGCCATCGTCCCCAGCGACACCATCGCCGAAGCTTTGCTGCCGCTGGCCGCCGAACGCCCGCCGCGCGTGCTGGGCTGCTGGCTGGGCCACGGCGCCGTGGCGGCGGCGCGGGCGCGTTTTCGCGCCGCGGGCATCCCCGACTACCCCACGCCCGAAGAGGCGGTGCGCGCCTTCTCGTTCCTGCGGCAGTACCACCGCCACCAGGCGGAGCTGATGGAAACCCCGCCCGCCCTGCCCGAGGGGTTGGCGCCGGATCTGGACGGCATTCGCCAACTGGTGCGCGAGGCGCTGGCCGCCGGCAGCGAGTGGCTGACCGAGCCCCAGGCCAAGGAGCTGCTGCAGCGCGCGGGCGTGCCCGTCACCCCGCTGCGCAGCGTTCCCGCCGACCCCCAGGCCGCCGTCGCCGCGGCCGATGCGCTGGGCTACCCGGTGGTGCTCAAAATCCTGTCTACCGACATCACGCACAAATCCGACGTCGGCGGGGTGCGGCTCAACCTGCACGATGCGCAAGAGGTACTCGAGGCCGCCCGCGCCATGCTCGAGCGGGTGGCCCGGTGCCGGCCCGACGCCCGCATCGAGGGCTTCACCGTGCAACCCATGGTCCGGCGGCGCCATGCGCACGAGCTGATCATCGGCGCCAGCATCGACCCGCTGTTCGGCCCGGTGATTCTGTTCGGCCAGGGCGGCACGGCCGTCGAGGTGCTGGCCGACCGCGCGCTGGCGCTGCCCCCGCTCAACGTCGCGCTGGCCGAATCCCTGATCGAGCGCACCCGCGTCGCGCGGCTGCTGCGCGGCTACCGCGACGTGCCCCCGGCCCACCGGCCCTCCATCCACGCTGCGCTGCTGGCCATCTCGCAACTGCTGGCCGACGTGCCGGAAATCGCCGAGATCGACATCAATCCGCTGGTCGTGGACGTGGACGGCGCGGTTGCGCTGGATGCCCGGGTGCGCATCAGCGCCGAGCGCCCCGCCGGCGCGGCGCGCTTTGCCATCCGCCCCTACCCGCAGGAACTGGTCGAAACCCTGGACTGGCACGGCCAAACCCTGACCGTGCGCCCCATCCGCCCCGAGGACGAAGCCCAGCACCTGGCCTTCCTGGAGCGGGTGGACCCCGAGGACATCCGCCTGCGCATTTTCTACAGCCGGCGCAGCATCGAGCACAGCGAACTCGCCCGCCTGACCCAGATCGACTACGACCGCGAGATGGCCTTCATCGCCACCCGCGTCGGGCCCGACGGCACGCCGCAGACCATTGGCGTGGTGCGCGGCATCTGCGACCCCGACAACGACACGGCCGAATACGGCATCCTGGTGCGCTCCGACCTCAAGGGCATGGGCTTGGGGCGGCTGCTGATGGAGCGACTGATCCGCTACCTGCGCGGCCACGGAACCCGCCGCATCGTCGGCACCGTGCTGCGCGAGAACAAGGGCATGCTCGGCCTGGTGGAGCGCCTGGGTTTCGCCATCGCCCCCCACCCGGAGGACCCGGACCTGCGGCATGTGGAGCTGCCGCTGCAACGGTGAGCGCTGAGCGGCGGGCACATGGGGTGACCGCTCGTCGCTTTTTTGCTGCATCGCAACAAAAACGCTTGCATTTTCGGTTCGGCTCCCTATACTTGGGGTCATGTTGCAGCGCAGCATACGCCGCCGGGTACCATCACCGGACGGATGCCCTTCGGGCAGGTTGCGCGCCATGGCCCATTGCCCATCCACCCGCTCACAAGGAGTCCCACCATGATGACCATCGAACAAATCGTCGCCCTGCACAAGAAGAACGCTGCTACCGCGTTCGACCTGGGTGAAAAGACGCTGGCCGGCGTCGAAAAGCTGACCGAGCTGAACCTGCAAACCGCCAAGACGCTGATGGCCGAAACGGCCGAGCACACCCAGGCCGCCCTGGGCATCAAGAACATGCAGGATCTGGTCGCCCTGCAAAACGCCATGCTGCAGCCCGTGGGCGAAAAGGTCGCTGCCTACAACCTCCATGTGTACGACATCGCGTCCAGCCTGAGCGCCGAGTTCGCCAAGGTCGCCGAGGCCCAGGCCGCCGAAGCGCAAAAGCAGTTCGTCAGCGCGCTGGACAGCGCCGTCAAGAACGCGCCGCAGGGCAGCGAGCCGGCCGTGGCCGCCGTCAAGAACGCCGTGTCCACCGCCGCGGCGGCGATGGAGTCGGTGCAAAAGGCCGTCAAGCAAGCCACCGAACTGGCCGAAGCCAACCTGAAGGCCGTGGCCACCACCGCGGTCAACGCCACCAAGTCGCCGCGCGCGGCCAAGGCCTGATCGAGACCGGGGCCCGTTCCCGAAGAGCCGGCCCTTCTTCTGCGCGACACCCCGCGGCCTGCGCCGCGGGGTGTGCATTTTGGGGCACCGCATAATCGATGCTTTGCATTCCACCCCGAGAGGAGCTATCGATATGTCCATCGACACCATCGGCATCGTCGGCGCCGGCACCATGGGCAACGGCATCGCACAGGCTTGCGCGACCAGCGGCCTGAACGTCGTCATGATCGACGTCAGCGACGCCGCGTTGACCAAGGGCCTGGCCACCATCGCCGGCAGCCTGGACCGCCTTATCAAGAAAGAAAAAATCACCGCCGCCGACAAGGACGCGGCACTGGCGCGCATCCGCACCTCGATCCACTACAACGACCTCAAGGGCGCGCAGCTCGTCATCGAGGCCGCCACCGAGAACCTGGAGCTCAAGCTCAAGATCCTGCGCCAGCTCGACGGCCTGCTGGCACCCGAGACGCTGGTGGCCACCAACACCAGCTCGATCAGCATCACGCAACTGGCCGCCGTCACCGGGCGCGCGGACCGCTTCATCGGCATGCACTTCTTCAACCCGGTGCCGATGATGGCGCTGGTGGAAATCATCCGCGGCCTGCAGACCAGCGACGCCACGCACGACGCCGTACGCGACCTGGCGCTCAGGCTCGGCAAGACGCCGATCACGGTGAAAAACTCGCCCGGCTTCGTGGTCAACCGCATTCTGGTGCCGATGATCAACGAGGCCTTCTTCGTGCTGGCCGAGGGGCTGGCCAGCCCCGAGGACATCGACGCCGGCATGAAGCTGGGCTGCAACCACCCGATCGGGCCGCTGGCGCTGGCCGACATGATCGGGCTGGACGTGTGCCTGGCGGTGATGAACGTCTACTTCGCCGAGTTCAACGACAGCAAGTACCGCCCCTGCCCGCTGCTCAAAGAGATGGTGGCCGCCGGCTACTTGGGCCGCAAGACCGGGCGCGGCGTCTACCGCTACTGAGCCACGGCGCCGGAGCCGGCCGCCACCCGGCGCGATGGCGCCGAATCCTTGGCTGCCATTATGGAGGGCCCGATCGCGCACGACAAACGCCCGCCCGGGTGGCCCCTGGAACGCTCTATGCGGCCGTGCCCCCGCGCGCGCCCAAACGGCGCCGCCACCATGCGGCCCAATCGTCCAGATAGCAGTAAATGACCGGTACCACCACCAGCGTCAGCAGCGACGAGGTCACCACGCCCCCGATGACGGCCTGCCCCATGGGGGCGCGCTGCTCCGAGCCTTCCGACAGCGCAAACGCCAGCGGCACCATGCCGAACACCATGGCCAGCGTCGTCATCAGGATGGGACGCAGCCGCACCCGCGCCGCCAGCAGCAGGGCCGCTTCGCGGTCCAGCTTCTCGCCGGCCAGTCCCTCGCCACTGGCACCGGCACGCGCGCGGTTGGCAAAGTCCACCAGCAGGATGGCGTTTTTGGTGACCAGCCCCATCAGCATGATCACGCCGATGATGGAAAACAGGTTGAGCGTGGAGCCGAACATCAGCAGGATGAGCACCACGCCGATCAGCGTCAGCGGCAGCGACGACATCAGCGCGATCGGCTGTAGGAAGCTCTTGAACTGCGAAGCCAGAATCATGTAGATGAAGATCACCGCCAGCGCCAGCGCCGACAGTGCGTAGCCAAAGGACTCCTGCATGTCTTTGGTGGAGCCGCCGAACTTGGCGCGGTAGCCGGGCGGAAAGTCGGTGCTGTCAAGCACGCGCCGGATGTCGGCCGAGACCTCGCCGAGCGAGCGGCCGGCGACGTTGGCGGTGATTTCCACCTCGCGCGCGAGATCGCGCCGGTTGATCTGGTTGGGCCCGGTCGAGGGCCGAATGTCCGCGATCTGCGCCAGCCGGATGGCGCGCGGCGTGCCGTCCGGGCCGGTGACGGTCAGCGTCAGGCGCTGCAACGTCTCGACCGACTCGCGCGCCTGCGGCGCCAGGCGGACCTTGACGTCGTAGCTCTGGTCATCTGCCGCACGCCAGTTGCCCACGGTCTGGCCGGCGATCAGACCGCGCAGCGCCTGGGTGACGCTGCCCACGCTCAACCCCAGGTCGGAGGCGGTATCGCGCCGCACCACGATGTCCACCGTGGGCTTGTTCGGCTTCATGCTGGTGTCCAAATCCACCAGCCCGGGAATGTGCCGCAGCCGCTCGGTGACCTGGTCGGTCAGGCGCTGCAGGGCCTGCAGATCGGTGCCCTGCAGCGACACCGAAATCGGCTTGGCACCCCCCACCGGGTCCAGCAGGCCGACGTGCGTGACGGTGATGCCGGGGACGCGCGCCAGCCGCTCGCGCAGCACGGCCGACACTTGGTCCACGCTGCGCTGGCGGGCCGTGCGGTCGACCAGTCGCACATAGACGGTGGCCACGTTGCGCCCCTGGGCCGATCCACTGTTGATCGTGGTCAGGGTGTATTGCACCTCCGGGAATTCGCGCAGAATGGCGTCCACCTGCCGGGCCTTGGCCTCGGTCACCTCGATGGACGAGCCCGTGGGGGTGTAGAAGCTGAGCGTCGTCTCGGAAAAATCGGCTTTGGGCACGAACTCCGTGCCCATCACCGGCACCAGCGCAAAACTCGTCACCAGGCTGCCGGCGGCCACGGCCAGCGTGGTGCGCCGGTGCGCCAGCGACCAGGCCAGCAGGGCCTGGTACCCCTCCCCCAGCCGGTGGGTGAAGCGCTCCACCGCCGCAGTCAACCGCCCCAGCGTGCGGTCGTACAGGGTACGCCGCGGCGCCGGATGCCCCTCGGCGTGGATGGCCGGGTCGTGCCAGACGCTGGAGAGCATGGGGTCGAGGGTGAAGCTGACGAACATCGAGATCAGCACCGCCGCCACGATGGTGATGCCGAACTCGTGGAAGAACTTGCCGATGATGCCGCCCATGAAACCGATGGGCAGGAACACCGCGACGATGGACAGCGTCGTGGCCAGCACGGCCAACCCGATCTCGTGCGTGCCGTCGAGGGCGGCGCGGTGCGCGTCCTTGCCCATTTGCACATGGCGCACGATGTTCTCGCGCACGACAATGGCGTCGTCGATCAGCAGGCCCACGCACAGGCTCAACGCCATCAGCGTGATCATGTTGATCGAGAAGCCAAACCCGTACATGAACAGGAAGGTGCCGATCAGCGCGATGGGCAGCGTCAGCCCGGTGATGACCGTCGAGCGCCAGGAGTTGAGGAACAGGAACACGATGGCCACCGTGAGCACCGCGCCCTCGATGAGCGTCTGGCGAACGTTGGTGACCGCCACGCGGATGGGGCGGGCGTTGTCGCGCACCACGTCGATGGCCATCCCAGCGGGCAGTTCCGCGCGCAGTTGCGACACCACGCGGTTGAGGCCGTCCACCACGTCGATGGTGTTTTCGCCCTGGGCTTTTTGTACATCCAGTGCAAGCGTGCGGCGGCCGTCGAACAGCGCCAGGCTCTCCACCTCCTGCGGGCCATCGACGACGTCGGCAATCTGCCCCAGCCGCACCGGCACCGTGCTGCCGCCCGCCCCCCGGCGCGCCACGATCAGGTCGCGAAAGGCCTCGGGCTCGGGCAAGCGCCCCTTGACCTGCACCAACCGTTCCGCCTCGCGGGAGTGCAGCGAGCCGGCGGGCAGGTCCTGGTTTTCGGTGCGCACGGCCTGCAGCACCTGCTCCACGCCCACGCCGTAGGCCTCCATCGCCTCGGGCTTGAGGTAGAGGTTGATCTCGCGCGCCACGCCGCCCACCAGCGTCACCGAACCCACGCCGCGCACATTCTCCAGCCGCTTCTTGACCACCTGGTCGGCGTAGGTGGTCAGCTCCACCGGGCTGCGTCTGCCATCGGCAGAGGTCAGCGCCAACGTGTAGATCGGCCGCGAGGCCGGGTCGAAGCGCAGCACCCGCGGCTCGCGGACCTCGTCGCGCAACTGGGCGCGGATGCCGGCCACCTTTTCGCGCACATCCTCGGCGGCCAGGCGGCCGTTGACGTCCAGATTGAACTGCACGATCACGACCGACTGGCTGTCGTAGCTGCGCGAGAAAAGCTGGTTGATGCCCGCGATCGAGTTGACCGCCTCCTCGATCTTCTTGGTGACTTCGGTCTCGACGATCTCGGGCGAGGCACCGGGATACTCGACCTGCACCACGACGACGGGAAACTCCACGTCCGGGAACTGATCGACCTTGAGCCGCTGCAGCGAAAACAGCCCCAGCACCACGAAGGCCAACATGACCATGGTGGCCAACACCGGGTTGGCGATGGAGACGCGGGTGAACCACATGGACGCGCGCCCTCACTGGCCGGTGGGGGCCGCACTCAGCCGCACGGCCGTGCCATCGCGCACGCCCCCGATGGTGCCCGCCAGCACCCGGTCGCCGTCGGCCAGCCCGCTGCGGATGATGCGCACCGGCTCCCCATCGGCTTCGGCGCTGGTCTCCACCTCGACCGTGCGGCGCACCAGGCGATCCGTCTGCAGCAGCCACACATAAGGCTGGGGCGCATCCAGTCGCACGGCCGACTCGGGCAGCGTCAGGGCCGTCTCGCGCGCCACCTCGATGCGGCCGGTGGCAAATAGCCCGTGGCGCAGGCCGTCGCGCGCCTGGAGCGCCAGATAGACCGGTACCGCCCGGGTGCCCGCCTGCACGCTGGGGTTGATGCGCACCACGCGCGCCGGCACCGCCGCGGGCAAACCGTCCACGCGCAGCGTCGCGGGGGCGCCCACGCGCACCGCCCCCACCTGTTCGGGCGGCAACACGGCGCGCAGTTCCAGCGCGCTTAGATCCACGATCTCCAGCACCCGCGCATCCGCCGCCACGCGCTCGCCGGGCTGCGCGAAGCGCTGCGCCACCCAGCCGTCGATGGGCGCGCGCAGCACCGTGTCCTCCAGCGCCTTGCGCGCCACGTCCGCCGCGGCCTCGGCCGCCAGCAGGCCGGCGCGGGCCCCGGCCGCATTCGACACCGCCGTGTCCAGCGCGTTGCGCGAGATGAAGCCCTGCTCCACCAAGGCCCGGTTGTTCTGCAACGTACGCTCGGCAATCTCCAGTTGAGCGCGGGCCGATTCCGCCTGCTGCCGCGCCTGGCGCACGCGGGCCTCGAACTCGGTGGCATCCAGCCGCCCAAGCACCTGCCCCGCCCGCACAGCCTGGCCTTCGCGCACCGTCAGCTCGCGCAACTCCGCCGCCACCTTGGCCTTGACCAGGGCGGTGCGCACCGCCTCCACCGTGCCGCTGACCGGCAGCGTGCGCAGCACCGGCCGGCGCTGCGCCGTCACCAGATCGGCAGCGGCCAGTTCCAGCGCCGCAGGGGCGGTGGACACCGCCACTTCGGTCGATGCGCGGCGCTGCATCACCCCCTGCACGGACAGGCCCACGATCAGCACCACCACGGCCAGCGGCAGGCCCCATTTGACGATTCGCTTCATCCTGCAACCCCACACAGGCGGCGCGATCCGCGCGTCGCCAGCCGCGCATCATCGCACAGCCCCGATAACCGTCCGGTCGCTCAGGTCCAGGCCAGCAGCTCCCAACGCCAGCGGTCTTCGAGCTGCCAGTTGCTCAGCTCATCCCCGCCGCCGCCCATCAGGTATTCGCCCTCGGTCTCGCGCAGCACTCAGCGCCCCAGCGCGGGGTCGATCCACAGCCGAATCACCGGTTGACGAAGGAACCGGACTTGCCGCCGTGTTTTTCCAGCAGGCGGACGTCCGTGATCACCATGCCCCGATCGGCCGCCTTGCACATGTCGTAAATGGTCAGCAGCGCCACCTGGACGGCGGACAGGGCCTCCATCTCCACCCCGGTCGGTCCGACGGTCTCCGCCGTGGCCTGCACGCGCACGGCGGCGGCGTCGGGCTCGACGGCAAACTCGAGCGCCACGCGCGTCAGCGCGATCGGATGGCACAGCGGAATCAGATCGCTGGTGCGCTTGGCCGCCATGATGCCCGCGATGCGCGCCACCCCCAACACGTCGCCTTTCTTGACGCTGCCTTGCTGGATGAGCGCCAGCGTCGTCGGCTGCATGCGGATGCGCCCCTCGGCCACGGCCGTGCGGTGGGTGGCGGCTTTGGCGCCGACGTCCACCATGTGGGCCTGGCCCTGGGCGTCGAAATGGGTGAGTGGCGAAGCGGTCTCGGGGGTAAGGGAGGAGGCGGTCATGGCTGACAGGGAATTCACGGCACCGACACGGCATCATACGGGGATGAGCCAGTCCCTTCACCGCACGACGGAAGCCATGCCCAATGACGACGCTCCGCCGCGCCTGGCACCGCTGGGTTGCCGGCGACGCGACTGGCTGGCGGGCGCCCTGCGGGGCGCATTCGCCGGCGCCACCGCCCGCGCGCTGCTGCCCTTGGTGGGCGTGGCCGGCGCAGCCACGCCGGCGGGCGCTGGCGCGGCCACGGGTCTGCCGGCACTGGGCGATGGCGGGGACCTGACGCTGTCCGAGGAGCGGCGCATCGGCGACCAGATCGCGCGCGCCATCTACCGCGACCCCGCTTACCTGGACGACCCGGTATTGGGCGACTACCTGCAGCGCATCTGGAATCCGCTGTTTCAGGCCGCGCGGCGCCGCGGCGAGCTGTTGGATGAACTAGCTGAGCGCTACGCGTGGCAATTGCTGCTGGCGCGCGACCGTACGGTCAACGCCTTTGCGCTGCCCGGGGGCTACCTGGGCGTGCACCTGGGGCTGATCGGCGTAACCGGCAGCGCGGACGAGCTGGCCTCGGTCCTCGCGCACGAGCTGTGCCATGTCACGCAGCGCCACATCGCCCGACTGCTGAGCCGGCAAAGCCAGCAGGCCCCCCTGATACTGGCGGCGATGGTGCTGGGGGCGCTGGCCGCCAGCGCGGCCCGCAACGCGGACATCGCCAGCGCCGCGATCGCGGGCGGCCAGGCCGTCGCGATGCAGGGGCAGCTCAACTTCTCGCGCGACATGGAGCGCGAAGCCGACCGCATCGGCCTGACCGTATTGCAGGCGGCGGGCTTCGACGGCCACGGCTTCATCGGCATGTTCGACCGGCTGCAACAGTCGGCCCGCCTGAACGACGATGGCAGCTTCCCCTATTTGCGCAGCCACCCGCTGACGACCGAGCGCGTGGCCGACATGCGGGCACGCCTGCCGATGGATGCGGCAGCCCGCACGCCGGGAACGGCGGCAGGCCCCGTGTCGCCCACCGGCCACGCCTTCATGGCGGCGCGCGCGCGGGTGCTGGCCGACCCGGCCCCAGACCGGCTGCAGGCACACGCGAGCGCAGCGCTCGATGGACGCGACGGACGCGGAGTGCGCGACCCCGGGCGCTTGTACGCCGGCGCGCTGGGCTGCGCCTGGCTGCGCGACGCCCCCGGCGCGCTGCGTCTGCTGCCCGCCGTGCGCGAGGCGGCGGACGCGGACGACGCCCGGCTAGCGGCCGATCTGCTGCACCTGGAGCTGCTGTCGATGCTGCGCACCGACCCGCGCCTGCCGTCCACCGAAGGGCAGGCCTTGCCCACCTGGGCGGAGCGGGGCCTGGATGCAGGGGGCCGCGCCGGGCTGCTGCTGGCGGCCGGGGCCGCAACCGCGCTGCCCAGCCCAGTGGCCCAACGGGCCGTGACCCGGCTGCAGGCGTGGTGTGTGGAGCATCCGCGGGACGCCGGAGCCTGGAGCGCCTTGGCATCGGTGCAGCATGCGCTGGGCCAGCCCGTGCGCGCCACCCGCGCCGAGGGCGAAGCGCGGCTGGCGTGGCTGGACCCGGCGGGTGCGCTGGACCGCTTCCGTGCCGCCCAGCGGCTGGCACGCGAGCGCGGGGTGGACGATCTGATGGAACTGTCCGTGCTGGACGCCCGCGCCCGTTACGCCGAGAGCCTGCTGCGCGAGCAGCTGGCCGAGCAGCCGCCGCGCCGCTGACGGACGCGCGCCGCTGCGGCTAAGATCATCGCCCCGATTCCCGGCAGCCCCCGTTTTTGGCATTCACCCCGTACATTCGCATGGCCGGCATCCACATCACCGACATTGAGGCCGCGATCAACCACTGGCGCGCGCGCCAGCCTTCGCCCGACGGCGTGACCCTGGGGCCCGAGCTGCGCGCGCTGGCCGAGGTCTACGCGCTGATGGTCTATTACCGCACCGACGAAGCCGACGAACACACCATGCCGCGCGTCGCCTGGGCGGCCTGGAAGGCGTGGTACGACACTACCCCGGACACGCCGTGCATCGCCATCTGCTCCACCAACCAGGGCGATGCGGTCTGCAAGGGCTGCGGCCGCACGCACGACGAGGTGACGCGCTGGCCGGCGATGACGCCGGGCGAGAAGCGCGCCGTCTGGCGCCGCATCACACTGGAGGACAGCGCCTGGCGCTTCAACGTCTATGCCGAGCGCGCCGTGGAGCGCCAGGGCGCGGCCCGCGCCGAGGAGACCACCCCGCCCCTGCAGCAGCCACCCGCCTGAGCCGCCCGGCCAGCCCCTGTCAAATCCGCCGCGCCAGCTCGGCGGCCTTGCCGGCGTAGCCCGCCGGCGTCAACGCGCGCAGACGGGCCTTCTCGGCATCGGGGATCGGCAGGTCGTCGATCAGCGCGAGCAACGCCGCGCGCGTGACCTGCTGGCCGCGCGTGGCCTCCTTCAGCCGCTCGTAGGCGCCTGGCACGCCATAGCGGCGCATCACGGTCTGGATCGGCTCGGCCAGCACCTCCCACGCGGCGTCCAGGTCGGCCGCCAGCGCCGGCGGGTTGAGCTCCAGCTTACCCAGGCCCGTCTGCAGCGACTGGTGCGCCAGCACCGCGTAGCCCAGCGCCACGCCCATGTTGCGCAGCACCGTGGAGTCGGTCAGGTCACGCTGCCAGCGGCTGATCGGCAGCTTCTCGCTCAGGTGGCGCAGCAGCGCGTTGGCCAGCCCCAGGTTGCCCTCGGCGTTCTCGAAGTCGATCGGGTTGACCTTGTGCGGCATCGTGGAGGAGCCGATCTCGCCGGCCTTGAGCTTCTGCTTGAAGTAGCCCAGGCTGATGTAGCCCCAGACATCGCGCGCCAGATCGACGAGGATGGTGTTGCTGCGCGCCACGGCGTCGAACAGCTCGGCCATGTAGTCGTGCGGCTCGATCTGGATGCTGTAGGGCTGAAACGTCAGCCCGAGGCCAACCGGCGCCTCCGGCGGCGTGTCCGGCCCCGGCGCCGGCGTCTCCACCACGCTGCGGGCGAACGCCTCCCAGTCCACCTCCGGGTAGGCCGCCAGGTGCGCGTTGTAGTTGCCAACCGCCCCGTTCATCTTGGCGCGCAGCGGCACCGCGGCGATGCGCTCGCGCGCCGCCTCGAGCCGCGCCACCACGTTGGCCAGCTCCTTACCGACGGTGGTGGGGCTGGCGGTCTGGCCGTGCGTGCGCGACAGCATCGGCGACTCGGCCCACGCATGCGCCAGCTCGCGCAGCCGCGCGAGGATCGCCTCCAGCCCCTGCAGCAGCACCGCGCGGCCGACCTGCAGCTGCAGCGCGTGGCTGGTGTTGTTGATGTCCTCGCTGGTGCAGGCAAAGTGCACAAACGCGCCGACGCGCTGCAGCTCCGGCCAGCCGTCGAACACCCCCGGCACGCCTAGCTCGGCGTGGCCTCGGATCCAGTACTCCACCGCCTTGACGTCGTGGTTGGTTGTCTTCTCGATCGCCTTGATCGCCGCCGCATCCGCCGGCGCAAAGTCGCGCACCACGCGCCGCAGGTGCGCACGCGCCGCCGCCGACAGCGGCGGAAATTCCAGCAAGCCCAGATCGCTCAGGCGCTCGAACCACGTCAACTCCACCTGCACGCGCCGGTGCATGAAACCGTATTCGCTGAAGATCGGCCGCAGCGCGGCGACCTTGGCGGCATAGCGGCCGTCCAGCGGCGAAAGCGCCATCAGCGCGGCATCCGACGTGGCAAGGGAGGTGTCAGCGTGGACTTGCATAGTGGCCCCGATTGTAGGCGCCCGGCATCTCTACACTCGGCTCCCCGGCGCCCGGGCCCCGCGGGGACGACCGCGCCGCCACGACCCGATCCTCATCACCATGAAACTCAAGCTCATCGGCAGCCTCACCAGCCCCTACGTGCGCAAGGTGCGCATCGTCATGGCCGAGAAAAAACTCGACTTTCAGCTCGAGCTGGCCGACCCCTGGGCCGCCGACAGCACGGTAGTGGAGGCCAACCCGCTGGGCAAAGTGCCCTGTCTGGTGATGGAAGGCGGCGAAGCGGTGTTCGACTCGCGCGTGATCGTCGAGTACCTGGACACGCTGTCCCCGGTGGGCAAGCTGATCCCCGCCACCGGACGCGAGCGCGCCGAGGTCAAGACCTGGGAGGCGCTGGCCGACGGACTGCTAGATGCCGCCGTGGCGGCGCGGCTGGAGACCGCATGGCCGCACCGCGCGCCGACTGAGCGCAGCCAGGCCTGGATCGACCGGCATCTGGACAAGATTCAGCACGCACTCAAGGCCATGAGCCTGGGGCTGGGCGACTGGCCGCACTGTCACGGCATCCACCTGTCGCTGGCCGACATCGCGGTGGGTGTGGCGCTGGGCTATCTGGACTTCCGCTTTTCGTCCATCGACTGGCGGGGCGCCTACCCCAACCTGGCCCGCCTGCACGAGCGGCTGTCGCAGCGCGCAAGTTTTCAGGACACGCTGCCGCCGCAGTGAGGGAATAAAAAGGTACCGCGAAGCGCCTGCCGAGACAACAGGAGGAGGAGGAGGGAGGAGGAGAACCGCCCCAGCAGGTTTTCGTGCCGACCCGGATCGCAGCCAGGCGGGTCAGGCTTCGCGGTACACGCAAACAGAACCGAACTGGGTGCTCAGAGCGCGGCCAGCGGCCAGAGTTCCCGCCGCGAGGGCGCAATCCCGCCATTCGTCGGACGGCGGCTCAGGCCGCGGGCAGCCGCAGCTCGGCGCGCAGACCGCCCCACGGCCCCCGGGTGAGGGTCAGCGACCCGCCGTAAAGCGCCGCCACCTCGCGCACAATGTCGAGACCGAGGCCGGCACCCGGCACCCGCTCGTCGGCGCGCACGCCGCGCTGCAGGACGGCCTCGCACTGCGCGGGATCCAGCCCGGGCCCGTCGTCGTCCACCCGCACGCACAGCCGGCCGTCCACGCGCTCGGCGGCCACTGCCACCCGGGTCGAGGCCCATTTGCAGGCGTTGTCCAGCAGATTGCCCTCCATCTCCTGCAGGTCCTGACGCTCGCCGGCAAAGCCCAGGTCGGCCGCCACCGGCGCGAGCGTCAGATCCAGGGACTGACGGTCGTCGCGCGGCGCGTGCACCTTGCCCATCACACGCAACAGCCCCTCCAGCACGGGGGCCACCGCTGTGCGGTGCCCGGGGGTGCCGTCACTGGCGGCCCGCGCGCGCCGCAGATGCCAGTCCACCTGCTGCCCCGCAGCGTCCACCTGCTCGCGCAGCTGCCGCGCCAGGGCCTCGCGCGGCAGCGCGGGATCGTCCGCCAGACCGGCCATCACCGCCAGCGGTGTCTTGATCGCGTGGGCCAGGTTGCCCGCCAGCCGGCGCGAGCGTTCGACCACCTGCTCGTCATGCGCCAGCACGCGGTTGAAGTCGTCCACCAGCGGGGCCACCTCGGCCGGGAAATCGCCCTGCAGCCGCGGCTGGGTGCCCGCCCGGACCCGCTCCACCGCGCTCTGCAGGCTGCGCAACGGGCGCAGACCGACGTGGATCTGCACCCAGGCCACACCCAGCAGGGCCAGGCCCAAGACGCCCAGCGATGCGGCCAGCGCGCGCTGGAAGTCTCCTACTGCCGCCTCGAGCTCACGCCCATCCACCGCCACCACCACGCGCCACGGTGCGTGGGCACCCGGCACGGTCACCCGCCGCTCCAGCGCACGCAGCGGGACTGCCGCGGGGCCGGTCAGGTCATGGCGGTGCAGCTCGGTGTCGGTGAGGGGATCGTCCGGCAGCGGCAGCACGGCGTCCCAGAGGGAACGGGATCGCTGCGGCAGCGCCCCCGGGCTCAGCGGTTGCACCTGCCAGTAGAGCCCGCCATAGGGCCGGGTCCAGCGCGGATCGCTCAAGGCCCCAACCACGCGCGGCAGCCCATCCGCGTCCGCTTCCAGCGCCGCGGTCACCTGGTCCAGGTGGCGCAGCAGCTGCGCGTCGGCCTGCGCGGTCGCGTGCTGTCGGAACAGACCGGCGATCACGACACCGGCCACCACCAGCGCCACGCCCAGGGCCACAGCAGTCGCGGCGAGCAGGCACCACCGCAGCGACGGGCCCGGCAGCACCGCGCTCATGGCGGTGCTCCGGCCCCCGGTGGCTGCAGGCGGTAGCCCATGCCTCGCACGGTCTCGATCAGACCCGCGGGCAGCTTCTTGCGCAACCGGGCGATGAAGACCTCGATCGTGTTGGAGTCGCGCTCCTGGTCCTGCGCATACAGGTGCTCGGTCAGCTCGGTGCGGGCGACGAGGGTGTTGGGCCGGTGCATCAGGTAGGACAGCAGCTTGAGTTCGTGGGCCGTCAGCACCAGCGGCTCGCCGTCCAGGCTGGCGCGGCCGCTGCGGGTGTCCAGCGTCAGCGGCCCGCACACCAGCACCGGCGTCGCGCGGCCATTGGCACGGCGGATCAGCGCCCGCAGCCGGGCCAGCAGCTCCTCGCCATGAAAGGGTTTGGTCAGGTAGTCGTCCGCCCCGGCGTCGATGCCCGCGACCTTTTCGTGCCAGGCGTCGCGCGCGGTCAGGATCAGCACCGGCGCGGTCACACCCTCGGCGCGCCAGCGCTGCAGCACCGTCCGGCCGTCCAGCAACGGCAGGCCCAGGTCCAGCACGATGGCGTCGTAGGGCTCCACGCCCCCCAGGGCCCAGGCCTGGCGGCCATCGGCCGCCTGGTCCACCACATAGCCTGTCCCCTCCAGCAGCTGCCGCAACTGGGCCGACAAGGTCGGCTCGTCCTCCACCACCAGCACCCGCATCAGCGCCCTCCCGCGCCGCCCAGCACCTGACCGGTCGCGGCATCCACCGCCACCTTGCGCAGGCGCCCGCCCGGCTGCAGCAACTTCAACTCGTACACCCAGCGCCCATCCTCGCGCTCCAGCTCCACCTCCAGCACGTCACCGGGCACCTCGGGCCGCACCCGATCCAGGATGACCGGCAGCGGCAGGATCTGACCAGCCAACAGCGCGGCGCGGGCCCGGTCGTGGTCCCGGTCCGCGTGCGCGGCCCACGGCAGACCGCCGAGCAGAGCGGCCAGCAACGCGGTGGCAAGGTTGGATCGCATCCTGCAGCAGGGGCATATCCCCCGATGGGGGTTCTGCCCATTGTGCCTGCCCAACCCTGAACGGCGGCTGAACGGCGGCTTCAGGTTCGGTACAGGTGGGACGGCGCACCATGCCGCCATCGCGTTGAGACCCACCCCAGGAGCCCCCATGTCCCCCATTTCCCTGCGTCCCTGGTCCCGTGCGCCGGGGCCCGTACTGGCTGCCCTGGCCTGTTGCGCTTGGCTGATGACCACGCCTGCCCCATCGCTGGCCGGTGACACCACCCCGGCGGCGGAACTCGCCCGCTTCCAGGCCGAGGCCGGCGCCCCCGCCGACGCCGCGCGGGGCCAGCGCCTCTTCACCCAGACCCACGGCCGCGAGTGGTCCTGTGCCAGCTGCCATGGCGAACCGCCGACCCGCGCAGGCCGCCACGCCAGCACCGGCAAGTCCATCGCGCCGCTGGCCCCGGCCGCCAACCCGGAAGCGCTGACAGAACGCGCCCGGTTGGACAAGTGGTTCCGCCGCAACTGCGGCGAAGTGCTGGGCCGCGCCTGCACCGCCGCCGAGAAGGCCGACGTGCTGGCCTACCTGACGCGTCTGCGTCCCTGATCCGGAGCCCGCCCCATGCGCCCCTGCCTGCCCCCTGCCCTGCGCCGCGCCGCGGTGCTGCTGATCGGCACCCTGGCCGCCACCATCGTCTTCGCCGACAGCGTGCGCCTGCCCGCCCAGACGCCACCAATCTACCGCGCCGAGTGCGGCACCTGCCACGTCGCCTACCCGCCCGCCCTGCTGCCACCCGCCTCCTGGAAGCGGCTCATGACCGGGCTGGAGCGCCACTACGGCACCGACGCCTCGCTGGATCCGGCCACCGTGCAGCAACTCAGCGGCTGGCTGCAGGCGCACGGCGGGACGGGCCGGCGCATCGGCCTGGATCCGGCGCCCGACGACCGGATCACCCGCACCGCCTGGTTCGAACACAAGCACCGCGGCCTGGACGCCGCCGTGTGGCGCCTGGCCGGCGTCAAGAGCGCGGCCAATTGCGCCGCCTGCCATGGCGGTGCAGAGCAAGGCCGCTTCAGCGACCACGACCTGCGCATGCCGGCCGGGCTGCCCGCCCGCTACCAGCGCGCCTTCCTCGATGACTGACAAACGGAGCCGACCATGATCGCGTCCCCACACCCCGCCGCCCCCGACCGCGTGGCGGCCGCCGGATCCCTGACACCCCCCATGGCACCCCCCAGCCGCCGTGTGACCGATGCGCCAACGCGCGTCTTCCACTGGCTGTTCGCGCTGTGCTTCGCCGGCGCCTACCTGACCGCCGATGGCGAGCGCTGGCGGCTCGTGCATGTCGTACTGGGCTACACCTTCGCCGGCCTGCTGGGCTTTCGCGTGCTCTATGGGCTGATCGGGCCGCGCCAGGCCCGGCTGGCCGCCCTGGGCCGCAAGCTGGCGGCGGCGCCCGGCTGGTGGCGCAGCGTGCGCGGTGCCGTCTGGCCCCCCCAGCCGGCGGGACTGGCCGCCGCGAGCCGGCAGGGCCAGAACCTGGCCATGGCCGGCGTCATCGCCGGGCTGCTGCTGGCCGTGCTGCCGCTCACCCTCAGCGGCTACGCCACCTTCCACGACTGGGGCGGCGAGTGGCTGGAGGAGGTGCACGAGTTCTTCGGCAACACGTTGCTCGCCCTGGCGCTGCTGCACGTCGGGCTGCTCGCGGCGCTCAGCGTGTGGCGCCGCCAGAATCTGGCCCGTCCCATGCTGTCCGGCCGCATCGCCGGACGCGGGCCGGACCTGGCAGCCCGCAACCACAGCGGACTGGCCGCCCTGCTGCTGATCGCGGTGCTGGCCTATTGGGCGTGGGAATGGCAACATGCCCCCGCCCGGCCGACGGACACCGCGGGTGCCCCCGCGGCGTGGCTGCAGCGCGACCACGGGGACGATGACGACGATTGATCGGTGGCATCAGCCCAGCAGGGTCTGGGCAACGTGGGTGTAGAGCGGAATGCCGAGCAGGATATTGAGCGGGAAGGTCACGCCCAGGCTGAGGCCGAAGTACAGCGCCGGGTTGGCCTCCGGGATCGCGTAACGCAGCACCGCCGGCACCACGATGTAGGACGCACTGGCCGACAGCACCATCAGCAGCACGGCGTCGCCCACCGACATGCCCAGCACGGTGGCCAAACCCAGCGCGATGCTGGCGTGCACCAGAGGCGCCAGCCCCGCATAGGCCAGCAGCACCGGCGACGCCTTGCGCGCCTCTTGGAAGTTGCGCGCCACCATCAACCCCATGTCAAGCAGGAAGAACGCCAGCATCCCCTTGAACAGATCGCCCGAGAACGGCTGCATCACCGCCTTGCCCGTCTCGCCGCTCAGGTAGCCGATCACCATGGCGCCCAGCAGCAGCATCTGCGCGCCATCGGTAAACGATTCGTGCAGGATGTGCCCGATGCGCAGATTGGGCGAGCCGTCCACGCCGCGCTCCTTGCGGATGGCGTTGGCCAGCAGCACGGCGACGATGATGGCTGGCGACTCCATCAGCACCATCGCCACGGTCATGTGGCCGCCGGGCACCAGCCCGGCGCTGGTCAAAAACTGCGTCGCCGTGACGAAGGTCACCGCGCTGACCGACCCGTAGCAGGCCGCCACGGCCGCCGCGTCCAAGCGCGAGACGTGGCGGCGCAAAAAGGCATAGCCCATCAACGGCACGATCACCGCCATGGCCATGGCCGCGCCGATGCCCAGCAGGATCTCCGGATTGAAGCCCGCCTGGGCCAGCGCGAATCCGCCTTTGAGCCCCAACGCCATCAGCAGGTAGAGCGACAGGAACTTGGCGATGGCCGGCGGAATCTCCAGGTTGGAGCGCACCGCGCCGGCAAACACGCCGAAGACGAAGAACAGGATGGCGGGGTCGAGCAGGCTTTGCATGCGGGCGGTCCGTCGAACAGGGTCGAACGGTCAAATGTAGCCGGCCGCAGGCATCTCGTTTCATCGATTTTTCTTGTGCCAAGCATCGGCTTTGATCGATGCTTTCACGCGCTCGACCGGCGCGCCCCCGCCTCGTACCAGCCCTTGCTGCGGTTGACGATAGCCACCACCGCCAGCATCACCGGCACCTCGATCAGCACGCCCACCACCGTGGCCAGCGCAGCACCGGATTCGAAGCCGAACAGGCTGATCGCCGCGGCCACCGCCAGTTCGAAGAAGTTGGACGCGCCGATCAGCGCCGACGGGCACGCCACGGCGTGCGACTCGCCCACCCGACGGTTGAGCCAATAGGCCAGCCCCGAATTGAACGCCACCTGGACCAGGATCGGAATCGCCAGCAGGGCAATCACCAGCGGCTGGCGCAGGATCTGTTCGCCCTGGAAGGCAAACAGCAGCACCAGCGTGGCCAGTAGCGCCGCAATCGACCACGGCCCCATGCGCCGCATGGCGGCATCAAAGGCTTGCGCCCCCGCGCCAGCAGCCGGCGCCGCCACAGCTGCGCCAGGATGACCGGCACCACGATGTACAGCCCCACCGAGACGAGCAGCGTGTCCCACGGCACGATGATCGCGGACAGACCGAGCAGGAAGGCCACCATGGGCGCAAACGCCACCACCATGATGGTGTCGTTCAGCGCGACCTGCGACAGCGTAAACAGCGGGTCACCGCCCGCCAGGCGGCTCCTGACGAACACCATCGCAGTGCACGGCGCCGCGGCCAGCAGGATCAGCCCGGCCACGTAGCTGTCGATCTGCTCCGCCGGCAGCCAGGGCGCGAACAGCTGGCGCACGAACAGCCAGGCCAGCAGCGCCATCGAGAACGGCTTGACCAGCCAGTTGACGAACAGCGTCACCCCGATGCCGCGCACGTGCTGGCGCACCTGGCCCAGGGCTCCAAAATCCACCTTGACCAGCATCGGGACGATCATCACCCAGATGAGCAGGCCGACCGGCAGGTTGACCCGCGCCACCTCCAGTCGGCCGATGGCCTGAAATACGCCCGGCAGCCACTGCCCGAGCGCAATGCCGACCACGATGCACACCGCCACGCACAGCGTCAGAAAGCGCTCGAACCCGCTCATGGGGGCGCCGGCCGCCTGCTGGGCTGTCACTTCGCACGGGACACTCATGGGTCAGCTCCGGGCCAGTTCGCGGGCGGTGTCCTGCAGCAGCGTGCGCTGCAGCTTGTCTGGCGGCAGTTGCATCAGCATGTCCAGCCGATGGCGGATCAGCTGCATCGTGTGACGGAAGGCTTCGCGCTTGACGTCATCCGGCGCGTCACCGGCCGACGGATCGGCGTAGCCCCAGTGGGCCGTGGCGGGGTGCCCAGGCCACGCGGGGCAGACCTCGCCAGCCGCGTTGTCGCAGACGGTGATGATCAGGTCCATCTCGGGCGCGTCGGGGCCGGCAAACTCATCCCAGCTTTTGCTGCGCAGGCCGTCGGTGGCAATGCCCGCCTCGCGCAGCACGGCCAGCGCCAGGGGATGGGGCTGCTGGTTCGGGCGCGGGCTGCTGCCCGCCGAATAGGCCCGAAAACGCCCGCGGCCCAGGTCGTTGAGCAGCGCCTCGGCCAGGATGCTGCGGGCGGAGTTGTGGGTGCACAGAAACAGCACGTTTAGGGGGCGGGTGGTCATGGGTCGCCTCCTCAGCAGCAAGCGGCACGCGCGCCTGCGGTCGGGGCACAGCAGCGCGGCATCTCGTTCGCGGGCACGGTTGCAGCCGCGGACGCAGCAGACGCAGCGGGCGCGCCGGAGGCCGTGGACGCGGCCGCGCAGCAAGCGTCGGACGCAGCATCCGCCTCGCGGAAGACGGGAATTTTGCCCAGGGTGTAGAAATGCTCCAAGGCGATGCCCTGGGGGTCGGTCACCCAATGCTTTTCGCTGCGGGCGTAGCAGCAGGTGGTGGCCCCTTCGTCGAGCAGGGCCATGTCGGCAGCCTGGGCGCGGGCCTTGAGCTCGCCCAGTTCCGACGCCTCGTTCACCTGAAAGCCCAGGTGGTCCACCCCCGACGCTGCGCCGCGCGTGGAGATGGCGAAGTCCAGCCGCGGATCGTCGAGCATCCATTTGGCATAGTCGCGCTCGACGCGCACCGGCGCGGCCGCGAACAGGCGCGAGCAAAACGCAATGCTCTGGTCCAGAGCCTGGACATGCAGATGGACGTGGAAGCGCTTCACGGAGTTCTCCTTCGGCGGGTGGGGATCAACAATCGCAGGCCAGGGCGTCCGGGGTGATACAGGCGTCGCCCCGGCAGCAGTTTTCGGTGAGGTAGGCGAGCAGCGCTTGCATCGCATCGAACGCTGCCCGGTAAATCAGATGCCGGCCCTGCCGCTCCTGCGTCACCAGGCCGGCATACAGCAACTCCTTGAGGTGAAAGGACAGCGCACTGGGGGCCACCCCCAGCGCCTCGGCCAGAGCGCCGGGCGTCAGCCCCTCGCGCCCTGCCACCACCAGGGCGCGAAACGCGCGCAGCCGCACGGGTTGGGCCAGGGCGGCTAGGACTCGGGCGGTTTGGGCTTCGGTCAGCATGGAATCAATCGTACAATATTTTAACAATTATTCAATTATTGAGCCAAGGAGAGCTCCCATCCCCAATGCCACGGCCGCCGCGTCCCCCGTTCACAGCCGCAAGGCGCCCCCGTAGCCGGTCAGCTCCAAATACCCGCGTCCCACCGGGCGACCGTCCAGGGTGCGCAGTTCGCTCAAGCCCTCCCAGTAGAGGGCGCCGGTGCTGGCCCGGCTGTCCAACTCCTGGTCGTCCGCCAGGGCGTGTACCTCGAACGCCCCTGCAGGGGTGTGCACGCGCCACTGCACCGGGTAGCGCACGGCAGTGCGCCGGCTGGTCCAGTGGCGCAGCGGCTCGAAGGTCACCTCCCCCGGGGCGAAGGCCCGTGTCGCCAGCGGTGGCTGGGCGGCAAGCCCCGCCCGCACGGAGCCGCCCGCCCACAGCGCACGGCCGTCCGCGCGGCGCAACTGGAACGCGGTCAGGCTGCCACCGTCGTCCAGGTTCATGCCCATCCAGTCCCACCCCACGGCGTCGGGGTGCAGCAGCGCATCGCTCCATTCGTGATCCAGCCAGCCCCGCCCGGTCACCTCGGCGACTCGGCCGGTCCGCACCAGCCGGCCGGTCATGCGCAACTGCGGCTGGCTGTAATAGAAGCTCGCCTGCCGGGGCTCCGGCCCCTTGCGGGACCACCCAGCCTCGCCCTGCAGCAACAGGGGCTGGGTCGGCGTGGCCCGCAGGTCGAGCGCCCAATCCCCCGCGGCCACCCGGGCCTGGTAGCTGCCGTCCGGGCCACGCCACAGCACGGCGTCACGGATACGCACATCGGTATCCCCCGTGCGCGCGACGGCGATCACGGGCTCTTCCCCGCGCGGGGGATCGCGCCCATCCCAGCGAGCCGTCATCTGGTGGTGGTACAGGCGCCCGGCCGCGACATCGGTCACCGCGGCGTGGACGAACAGCAACTGCCGCGCTGCGAGCCGGCTGCGCAGCGCCTGCGTGGCCGCCACCCGCGAGCGGAAGAACGTCACCTGAAACCCCCACAGCGCCCCCTGCGGGGCTCGCAGCCAGCCCGTCAGATACCACCATTCGGTTTGGGTGTCCGGATGGCTGCCGTGGTCGCGCGGAAACACCAATGGCCGGCGCCCCAACTCCCCGGGCGCGGCCCGCGCCCACTGCGGCCAGCCCCCGGCCGACACGCCGGCCCACGCCCCCGCCGCCAGTCCCTGCAGCAGGCGTCGACGTGGCGGCGGGGTGTGCGCGTCCATCACGCCTCCTCCCGCACGGCCAGCACCGCCTCGCGGCGCACCGCCAGCCGCCCGCTGGCCCAGGCGGTCAGAGTCCCCGCTGCGACGACGGCCAGGGCCAGCGCGGCCAGGCGACCGATGGGCACGGCCAACTCCATGGTCCAGTGAAAACTCTGCGGATTGACCACGTGCACCAGCACCGTACTCACCGCCAATCCCAGCGCCAACCCGGCGACGGCGCCCAACACGGTCCATAGCGCCCCCTCTGCCGTCACCAGGCCCAGCACCTGCGCCCGCGACAGCCCCAGGTGGCGCAGCAGCCCAAACTCGCGCCGCCGCACCAGCACCTGGGCGCTGAAGCTGGCCGACACCCCCATCAGCCCCATGCCGATGGCGATCGCCTGCAACCAGTACGTCACCGCAAAGCTGCGATCGAAGATATTCATCGATATCCGTCGAATCGCCTGCGCGCTCGACACCTGGACCTGCCCCGCCGCCAGCGCCTCGATCTGGCGCTGCAGCGGCTCGGCTGCCGCGCCGGGGGCCAGGAACACCGCCAGATCGTTGATCGCGGTGTCGCCCGTCAAGCGGGCAAAGTCCGCCGCGTCCAGCACCACACTGCCTTGCTGGCGTGCGTAGTCGCGCCACACCCCCACGACCACGAAGCGCGTGCCCGCCGGCCCCAAGCCGGGCAGGGCGATGGACTGGCCCACCTGTGCCCCATACAGGTCCACCACCGCCTCGCTGACCCACACACCGACTGCGTCCGCCGCCGGCGGGAGGGGCTGCGCCAGCCCCACCAGCGGCAGCGGTAACGTGGCCGGGACGGCCCCCTGCGCATCCCGCAAGGGGCGCGCCAGCAGCGTGACCGGCGGTCGCTGGGGGTCGAGGATCAGGGTGCGCTGGCGTTGGCCATCCACCCGGACCACGCCAGGCAGGCGACGCACCGCGTCGATGAAGACCGGATCCAGCGTCGCCGCGTCGCGCCCGCCCGCCAGCGCCCGGACATACAGATCGGCGGGCAGCACCGCGTCCAGCCACGTCATCATCGACTGGCGGAAGCTGCCCACCATCACCGTCAGCGCCACGGACAGCGCCAAGCTGGCCACCACCCCGCTGGTGGCCACGGCGGCGCTGCCGGGGTAGCGCCGGGCCCGCTCCACCGCCAGCAGGGCCAACGGACGCCGGGCCGCCCGGGGGGCCAACCACGACAGCGCACGGGTCACGGCCGCCGGCAGGGCCAGAATGCCCCCCACCAACAGCGCGGCAATCCCCATGTAGGCGCCCAGGGGCAGCCCCGCCACCGGGGGCAGCAGACACAGCGCCGCCCCCAGCGCCATCAGCGCCGGCCCCACCCAGGCGCGTGCACCGCTGGGCGCGTGGCCGGGCTGCATCGGCACCCCTTTAAGCGCCTGCGCCGGTGCCAGCCCGCGCACGGCCAAAGCGGGCCACCAGCCGCCCAGTATCGCCGCCAGCACGCCCAGAGCACCGTACCCCAGCACGGCCAGCCATGACCCCTGCAGGGCGGGCGTCACCCCGGCAAAGTAGCCGCCCCCCAGGTCACCCCCCAGCCACTGCAGCGC
>NZ_DAISXZ010000032.1:0-24048 GCF_036825565.1 Tepidimonas sp.
CAGCAGGTATCCACGGCGGCTGGGTATTATGTGATCATCCGGGATGCGACAGCTACCTATTACGTCATGCACGTGACGGTGGCCATGGTGGTGGCCTACGCCGTCACCGGCAGCTGGCTGGCTGCCCTGACGTTGAGCTTGCTGGAACCCACGGTGCAGGCGGTGGCGTACTTCTTCCACGAGCGTGCGTGGGCGCGCCCCCAACGACGGCCTGCCGCCGAAGCGCGGCCGGTCGCTCAGACCGCTTACCCCACCACCGCCTGATGGCCGACGGCGGGCCACCACGGTCAGCGTCCCAAATCCTTGGCGCCGACGCCGGCGATGCCCCAGTTTTCCTTGGGCATTTCGTGGATCCAGACGCGAATGGTCTCTTTCGGGGCGTTGGTCGCTTCGTGCAGCGCCTGGGTGGCTTTTTCGATCACCGCCTTTTTCTGCTCCGGCGTGCGGCCTTCGAGCATGTAGATTTGGGCGAACGGCATGGCGGACTCCTTGGATGTCAGGTCAGTTGAAACGCAGGCTGACTTGGCCCATTCCTTGCACGCGCAGGCAGACGTGGTCGCCCGGGGCTACGGCGACGGCTTTGGTGACACCTCCGGACAGGATCAGCGAACCCGCGGGGATGCTGTGGCCGCGCCGCCCGAGGTGGTTGGCCAGCGCCGCTACGGCGGCAGCGGGGTGTCCCAAGACCGCCGCTCCCGCTCCCAGCGCCACGGATTGCCCGTTTTTCTCCAGCACCACGCCGCAGGTCCGCAAGTCGACATCGGCCGCCGGCAGCGCACGGCCTCCGACCACGAAGCGTGCTGCGGAGGTGTTGTCGGCGATCACGCTCTTGAGGTCGAACTTGAAGTCGCGGTAGCGGCTGTCGATGACCTCGATGCCGGGCAGAACGAAGTCGGTGGCGGCCAATGCCGCGCCGACGTGGCAGCCAGGGCCGCGCAATTCATGCTTGAGCACGAAGGCGATCTCCGGCTCGACTTCGGGGTGGATCAGCTCGGCGGTGCGCACCATGGCGCCTTCGGCCACGGCGAATTCGTCGACCAGGAAGCCAAACACCGGCGCGGTGACACCCATCTGTTGTATCTTGGCGCGCGAGGTCAGACCACATTTCAGCCCGACCACCCGCGCGCCGCGCGCTAACTTGCGTTGCAAGATACGGTCTTGGACGGCATAGGCATCCTCCCAATCCATGTCGGGGTAATCATCGGTGATCTTGAGGGTATCCCGCGCCTGCAGTTGACAGGTTTCCAGGTGTTCGGCCAAGCGACCGAGGGTGGCGTCGTCGAGGGTCATCGGCGTCTCCTTCAAGCCGCCTTGGCGGGGAGCAGACCGCGTGCCTTGGCCATGCTGAGCGCGGTATCCTCGATCATGTCCTCCTGACCGCCCACCATGCCGCGCCGACCCAGCTCGACCAGGATGTCCCGTGCCGGCACGCCATATTTGGCTTCGGCGCGCTTGGCAAACAGCAGGAAGCTGCCGTAAACGCCGGCGTAGCCAAGCGTCAGCGCGTCGCGGTCGATGCGGATCGGGAAGTCCATCATCGGCACGACGAGGTCCTCAGCCACGTCCTGAATCTTCCACACATCGACCCCCGTTTCAACACCCATACGGTCCAACACCGCCACCAGCACTTCCATCGGTGTGTTGCCAGCGCCGGCCCCCAAGCCGGCGCTGGCGGCGTCGATGCGGTTGGCGCCAGCTTCGATGGCCGCGATTCTGTTGGCCACACCCATCGCCAGGTTGTGGTGGCCGTGAAAGCCAAGTTCCGTTTCGGGCTTGAGCGCCGTGCGTACGGCGCCGATACGCGCCTTGACGTCGTCGGGCAGCATGTAGCCGGCCGAGTCGGTGATGTAGATGCAGTTGGCGCCGTAGCCCTCCATCTGCTTGGCCTCTTTGACCAGACGCTCGGGGCTGGCCATGTGCGACATCATCAGAAAGCCGAACGTGTCCATGCCGAGCTGGCGCGCCAGCTTGATGTGCTGTTCACCCACATCACTTTCGGTGCAGTGGGTGGCCACGCGGATGGTGTGTACCCCGATGTCGTGCGCCATGCGCAGATGATCGACCGTGCCGATGCCCGGCAGCAGCAGCGCCGAAATCTTGGCGCGCTTCATCAGCGGCACCACGGCCTTAACGGCGGCCTACCGAGAGTTGAGTGCCTGTCCCGTCAGCCCCGAGCACCGAAAGCGCTGGGAGGCGCTCAACGCGCGTTTTCACGAAGTGCTCATCGCTGGGCGCCCTTCGCCATGGACTTTGCGCGTGTGGCGCGTGCTGGCTCGGCACGGCGAACGCTACCGCAGCCAGGCAATCGCACTACACGCCGCTCAGGGCCGGGACGTGGACGCTGAGCACCGCCAGATCTACGAGGCGGCGCTGGAGGGCAACGAGGTCCGGGCTGCTCTGGCCTTGGAGGCGCACATTCGCGCCACCCTTGATCTGCTCGCGCGGGCGGGGCGCAGCACGGTGGCCAGCCCCACCCCGTCCCCGCCCGCGCTCGCCGGCGCTCAGCCTTGAGCGCGGCGCTGCAGCACCTCGAAGGCTGGCAGCGTCTTGCCTTCCAGCACCTCCAGAAAGGCGCCGCCGCCGGTGGAGATGTAGCCCACGCGGTCGGTGATGTGGAACTTGGCGATCGCCGCCAGCGTATCGCCGCCACCGGCGATGGAGAACGCATCCGAGTGCGCGATCGCCGAGGCCAGCATCTTGGTGCCGCCGGCGAACTGGTCGTACTCGAACACGCCCAGTGGCCCGTTCCAGACGATGGTGCCGGCGTGCGCGATGATGTCGGCCAGCCGCGCCGCGCTCTTGGGGCCGATGTCCAGAATGCGATCGTGCGGGCCGACCTCGTCCACCGACACGCGGTTGGCGCGCGCCAGCGACGAGACCTCGTCGGCCACCACCACGTCCGCCGGCAGCGGCACCTCGGCACCGCGCTCCTTCATCAGATCCATCACCTGCTGGGCTTCGCGCACCATTTCGGGCTCGACCAGCGAGTCGCCGATGCGCTTGCCCGCCGCGAGCAGGAAGGTGTTGGCGATGCCGCCCCCGACGATCAGTTGATCCACCTTGGCGGCCAGCGTCTTGAGGATGGAGAGCTTGGTGCTGACCTTGGAGCCGCCGACGATCGCCACCAGTGGGCGGCGGGGGTTTTCCAGCGCGCGGCCGATGGCGTCCATCTCGGCGGCCAGCAACGGCCCAGCGCAGGCGATGGGTGCCGTTTCGGCGATACCGTAGGTGGTGGCCTCGGCCCGGTGCGCGGTGCCGAAGGCGTCGTGGACGAAGATGTCGCACAGTTCGCCCAGCTTGGCGGCCAGTTCGGGGCTGTTCTTCTTCTCGCCCTTGTTGAGGCGGCAGTTTTCCAGCAGCACCACCTCGCCCGGCGCAACCGCAAAGCCCCCGTCCACCCAGTCGGTGATCAGCGGCACCGGCCGGCCCAGCAGCTCGCCCAGGCGCTGGGCCACCGGCGCCAGCGTGTCTTCGGGGCGCGGCTCGCCCTCGATCGGCCGCCCCAGGTGCGACGTCACCATGACCGCCGCGCCGGCGTCCAGGGCCATCTGGATCGCGGGCACCGAGGCGCGGATGCGCGTGTCTTCGGTGATGCGGCCGTCGTCGTCCTGCGGCACGTTGAGATCGGCACGAATGAAGACGCGCTTGCCGCGCACCTCGCCACGCGCGCACAGATCGGAGAAGCGGAGGAATTGCATGTCGGCTCCGGAGGGGAGGGGGTGAAGACATTGCCGCGGCCCGGCCGGTTCGGTCGCCGGTTGCGATACGGCAGCGGGATTGTAAGAACCCGCATGCCCCTGTCATCCCCGCGTCCGCCGCGCGATGAGCACGCAGCGGGCACAATCGCAAGCGTCAAAGACAAACGCCCAAGGCCCGACGTCGAGGCGTGACATCGCGGGTGACACGGCGCGCGGCCGGGCGGGCGAAAGGGCAGGCATGGCAAGACGAATCCGGTGGGGGCTGTTGGGCGCGGCGGTCGCGCTGGTGTCGGGGGCGGTGCTGTGGGCGCAGCGCCCGACGCCCGTGCGCACCTTCACCCTGGCCGAGCGGCCCGTGCAAACCTCGGTGGTGGCCACGGGCCGCGTGGCCTCTGCCCGCGAGACGACGCTGGCCAGCACCCTGACCGGCCGCGTCGTCGCCACCCCGGTGGCCGAGGGTACGGCGGTGCGCGCCGCCACGCTGCTGGTGGCGCTGGAGGCCGACGAGTGGCAGGCCGCGCTGGCCCAGGCCGAGGCGCAGCGCGAGGACGCCCGCGGGCAATGGGCCGAGGCCGAGCGCCAATGGCAGCGCCAGCGCGAGCTGCACGGCCAGGGGTTTTTGAGCGCGGCGGCCCTGGATGCGGCCGACCGGGCCCGGGATGCCGCGCGCCGGCGGCTCGATCAGGCCGAGGCGGCGGTGGAGCAGGCCCGCGCTCGGCGCGCTCAGGCGACGGTGCGCGCGCCCGCCGATGGCGTGCTCCTGGCGCGACTGGTGGAGGTGGGCGATGGCGTCACCCCCGGCAAGGCGTTGCTGCGCTTTGCGGTGGCGGGCACGCCCCGCATCCTGCTGGATCTGGACGAGCGCGATCTGGGCGCGCTGGCAGTGGGCCAGCCCGCCGCGGTGCGGGCCGACGCCTGGCCCGACCAGCGCATCGCGGCGCGGGTGCAGCGCCTGGCCGCACAGGTGGATGGCGCGCGCGGCACGGTGGAGGTGGAGCTGATCCCGACCGAGGACGCCTCGCGGCTGCTGCCGGGCATGACCGTGTCGGCGGAAATCATCACCGGCGCACCGAAGCCGCGCCTGTTGCTGCCACTGACCGCGCTGCGCGGCGGCCGCGCTGCCGTCGTGGTGGACGGGCGTGTGCGGTGGCAGGCGGTCGAGACCGACCCGGCCCTCGATGGCTGGCTGCCCGTGCGCCGGGGACTGTCCGCCGGGGCCGTGGTCATCGATCCGGCCCCGGCGCTGGCCGAGGGGGCGCGCGTCGAGGTCCGGTCATGAGGTTCGTCTGGACGGTCGCGTGGCGGCTGCTGCGCGACGGGCGGTTTCAGACCGCGCTCATCCTCGGCGGCGTCACCGTAGGCGTGGCGGTGGTGGTCTACATCACCGCCATCATCAATGGCTTGCAGGCCAACATCATCGACCGCACGCTCTCGGCCCAGGCGCATGTGGTGCTGCGGCCGGCCGAGCGCGTCAACCAGCGCGCCTGGGAGTCGGCCGATGGCGTGGTCACCCTCGCCGATGTGCGCAAGCGCACGCAGCGCGAAGCCACCGTGGCCGATGCCGCCGCCGTGCTGGCCACGGTGCGCGCGGTGCCAGGGGTGGCGGCGGCCGCGGCGCTGGCGGTGGGGCCGGGGGTTGCGCAGCAGGGTGGCGTACGCAAGGCGGTTTCGCTGCTGGGGGTGGAGCTGGCGGGCTACCAGCAGGTCATCCGACTGGATGACAAGCTGCGGGCCGGCGCGCTCGCGCTGCAGGCGGGTGAGGCCCTGGTCGGCACCGAGCTGGCGGCAGACCTGGGCCTGACCCCCGGCAGCCGTCTGCGCCTGCAGTCGGCCGCGGGCGAGTCGCTCTCGGTGCGCGTGGCGGGGGTGTTGGACTATGGCATCCAGGACCTGAACCGCCGGCGCGTGCTGCTGCCGCTGCGCGACGCCCAGAGCCTGTTGGGCTATGGGCTGGAGGTCACCGAAATCGACGTGCGCGCCGAGCGGCTGTTCGACGCCGAGGCCCTGGCCGCCGACCTGCGCCGCGCGACCGGGCTGATGGCCGACAGCTGGCAGGCGGCCAACGGCCAATTGGTTACAGCGCTGCGCAGCCAGAGCGCCTCTAGCATCATGATCCGCGCCTTCGTCACGGTGGCCGTGGCGCTGGGCATCGCCAGCGTGCTGGTGGTGTCGGTGGTGCAGCGCCAGCGCGAGATCGGCATCCTGCGCGCCATGGGCACGCCGCGGCTCCGCATACTGGGGGTGTTCCTGCTGCAGGGCGGCATCGTCGGGTTGGGCGGGTCGCTGCTGGGCGCGGGGCTGGGCGGCGCTTTGGCGGTCGGCTTCACCCGCATCGCCCGCAATGCGGACGGCAGCCCGCTGTTCCCCATCGTGCTGGAGGCGGAGCTGTTCGTGTCCACCGCCGTGCTGGCCACCGCCGTGGGGGTGCTGGCCGCATGGTTGCCTGCGCTGCGCGCGTCCCGCCTGGATCCGGTGGAGGCCATCCGTGGCTGAGGTGCTGCGCCTGCATGGCGTGCGCAAACGCTACGGTGGCGGCGCCTCCCCGGTGGTGGAGGTGCTGCACGGCATCGACCTGACGCTGAGGGCCTGCGCGTTCGCTGCGCTGGTGGGGCCGTCCGGCTCCGGCAAATCGACCCTGCTCAATCTGATGGGCCTGCTGGAGGCCCCCTCGGACGGTGAGATCTGGTTGGCGGGCGAGCCGGTGCACGCCGCGTCGGACGCCGCCCGCACGGTGCTGCGCAACCGCTATCTGGGCTTCGTGTTTCAGTTCCATCACCTGCTGCCCGCCTTCAGCGCCGAGGAAAACGTGCTGATGCCCGTGCTGGCCGGGCGCGGGCGCCTGAGCGCGGACGACCGTCGCCGGGCCCGCGCGCTGCTCGAGCGCACGGGGCTGGCCGCCCATGCGCACAAGCGCCCGGTGCAGCTCTCGGGCGGGCAACAGCAGCGCGTGGCCATCGTGCGCGCGCTCATGAACCGCCCGCGCTTGGTGCTGGCCGATGAGCCGACCGGCAACCTCGACACCCACACCGCCCAGGAGGTGTTCGCGCTGCTGCGCGAGCTCAACCACGAAGAGGGCATCGCCTTCCTCATCGTCACGCACGACCCCGGGCTGGCAGCGCGCTGCGACCGGCAGATCCACCTGCAGGATGGGCGATTGATCGAGCCGGATGGGTCGGGGCCGGTCACCGCTGTGACCACTGCGCCCGTCACGGCTCAGTAGGCGGTCGCGGCGCGGGCGGCCTGGTCGTAGCGGCCGCTGAGCTGGCGCAGCGTGCGCGCCACCTCGGCCAGGCGCTGGTTTTCGTCCTCCGTCCCGGAGAAGCCTGGCATCAGGCAGGCCTCGCGCACCGCGCGGTAGCGCAGGCACAGCGCATGGCCGGCATCGGTGGTGGCGTAGAACACCTCCTTGCCGCGTTTGGTGCCGGCCACCAGCCCCATGCCCTGCAGCTTGCGCACCGAGTACGAAACGACGTGCGCGTCCTCGATGTTGAGCACGAAGGCGATGTCCGACAGGCGCTTCGGCGTGTGGCGGTGGTTGATGTGGTGCAGCACCAGCACGTCGGTGGGCGTCATGTCCTTGACGCCGGCGGCGCCCATGCAGCGGATCAGCCAGCGGTTGAAGGCGTGCGCGGCGATGATGAGGCCGAACTCGAACTCCGACAGCTCCGGCGACTTCTCGGAGACGAGGTGCGCGGACGAGACGATCGGCCGGTCCGGCGAGGGGGGCTCGACAGTGGGCAGCGCAGCGGCGGGGTCGGCGCGGGACGAAGGGCGAACGGAAGAGCTAGCGCGTGTCATGGTGCCGATCCTACCCCTGGCCGCGCGTGTTTACCCGGGCATGCAGGGTAAACCATGGCGATGTGACGTTAATAAAACGTTGACGTTTTATCGACGTGCTGTTACCGTTCGAGCACCGACCGCGCTGGGCGCGGCGGTTCCTCGGTTTCCGCTTTTCCGTCGTCACAGGAAAGAGTCCGATGCGTGCCACCCTCGCCACCTTCGCCGCCGCCGCCACGCTGACGCTGGCCCATGCCACCGCCGCCGCCCAGAGCGTCAAGTGGGACATGCCCACCGCCTACCCGGCCGGCAACTTCCACACCGCCAACATCCTGATGTTCGCCAAGGACGTCGAGCGTGCGACCGGCAGCAAGCTCTCGATCACCGTGCACGAGAACGGCTCGCTGTTCAAGGCGCCGGAGATCAAGCGCGCCGTGCAGAGCGGCCAGGCGCAGATCGGCGAGGTGCTGATCTCCAACTTCTCCAACGAGAACCCGCTGTTCGGCATCGACTCGATCCCATTCCTGGCCACCAGCTACGGCGACGCGCGCAAGCTTTGGCAGGCGTCGCGCCCGGCCATCGAGGCCGCGCTGGACAAGCAGGGGCTGAAGGTGCTGTACGCAGTGCCGTGGCCGCCGCAGGGCATCTTCAGCGCCAAGCCGGTCGAGTCGGCCGCCGACCTGCGCGGCGCCAAGTGGCGCGCCTACAACCCCAACACCAGTCGGATCGCGCAGCTGGTCGGCGCGCAGCCGGTGACGATCCAGGCCGCCGAGCTGACGCAGGCGCTGGCCACCGGCGCGGTCAACGCCTTCATGACCTCCGGCGCCACCGGCTACGACAGCAAGGTGTGGGAGCAGGTCAAGTACTACTACGACGTGGCGGCGTGGCTGCCCAAGAATGTGGTGTTCGTCTCCAAGCGGGCGTTCGACGCGCTGGACAAGCCCACCCAGCAGGCGCTGCTGAAGGCCGCCGCCGACGCCGAGGTGCGCGGCTGGCGCGAGAGCGAGGAGAAAACCGCCTGGTACCTGGAGCAGCTGCGCAAGAACGGCATGACGGTGAGCAAGGGCTTGCCGCAGCTGCAGGCCGACCTGCGCAAAATCGGCGAGACGATGATCGAGGAGTGGACGCGCCAGGCCGGGGCCGAAGGCGCGGCGGTGCTGGCCATCTACCGCAAGTGACGGCGACGTGCCCGAGCCCGCGATGAAGGCCCTCAACCGCCTGTTCGACCTCGCCGCCTGGCTGGCGGCGGGTTTTCTGATCGGCACGCTGGCGATGGTGCTGCTCGGCATCGCCGGGCGGCTCTGGCCCGCGCTGGCGCTGCCCGGCTCGGACGCCTACGCCGGCTACTGCATGGCCGCAGCGGCGTTCCTGGCGCTGGCGCCGACGCTGCGCCGCGGCGAGCACATCCGCGTGATGCTGGTGCTGCAGCGCCTGCCGGTGCCGGCGCGGCGCGCGGTGGAGCTGGCGGTGCACGCGGTGGGCCTGGCGCTGGCCGGCGGGCTGGCGTGGTTCTCGCTGCGGCTGGTGTGGCAGAGCCACGCCTTCCACGACATCTCCACTGGGTTGGACGCCACGCCGCTGTGGATTCCGCAGCTCGGTATGGCCGTAGGCACCCTGCTGCTGGTGCTGGCGCTGGCGGTGCAATTCGTTGAACACCTTCGCGGCCAGCCCGCGCCTGCTGCGCCGGGCGACGAGCCTGCGCGCATCGAATGACGGCGCGGGGGACACGAGCATGGACTGGCTCATCACCGGGGTGCTGATCGGCGCCTTGCTGCTGCTGCTGGCCGCCGGGGTTTGGATTGGCCTGGCGTTGATCGGTGTGGCCTGGATCGGCATGGCGCTGTTTACCCAGCGCTCGGTCGGCGACGCGATGGCGCTGACCATTTGGGGCTCGGCCTCGTCGTGGACGCTGACGGCGCTGCCGCTGTTCATCTGGATGGGCGAGATCCTGTTCCGCACCCGGCTGTCGGAGGATTTGTTCCGCGGGCTGGCGCCGTGGCTGCAGCGCCTGCCGGGACGGCTGCTGCACACCAACATCCTGGGCAGCACGCTGTTTGCGGCGGTGTCGGGCTCGTCGGCGGCCACCTGCGCCACGGTCGGCAAGATGACGCTGCCGGAGCTGCAGCGCCGCGGCTATCCGGATGCGCTGAGCCTGGGCACGCTGGCCGGTGCCAGCACGCTCGGGCTGCTGATCCCGCCGTCGATCATCATGATCGTTTATGGCGTGACGGCCGAGGTGTCGATCGCACGCCTGTTCGTCGGTGGCGTCGTGCCGGGGCTGCTGCTGGCGGCGCTGTTCATGGGCTACGTGATCGTGTGGTCGCTGCTGCACCCACAGGCCATCCCGCCGGAGACGGAGCGGCCAAGCCTGGCGGAAAAGCTGCGCGCCAGCCGTCACCTGTTGCCGGTGCTGCTGCTGATCGGCGGGGTGCTCGGCACCATCTACACCGGCATCGCCACCGCCACCGAGGCGGCGGCGGTCGGCGTCGTCGGCGCGCAGGGGATCGCCGCGGCGCAGCGCGCGCTGACCTGGGCGACGCTGCGCGACAGCCTGCTCGGCGCGGTGCGCATGTACTGCATGATTGCGCTGATCCTGGCCGGTGCGGCGTTCCTGACGCTGGCGATGGGGTATCTGGGCCTGCCGCGCCACGTGGCAACGTGGATCGGCTCGCTGGGGCTGCAGCCGTGGCAGCTCATCGCGGTGCTGGCGCTCTTCTTCGTCGTGCTGGGTTGCTTCCTGGACGGCATCTCGATCGTCGTGCTGACGATGGGCGTGCTGCTGCCGACCGTGCAGGCCGCCGGGTTGGACCTGATCTGGTTTGGTATCTTCGTCGTGGTGGTGGTGGAGATGGCGCAGATCACGCCCCCAGTGGGCTTCAATCTGTTCGTGTTGCAGGGCATGACCGGGCGGCAGGTGACGGAGCTTGCCCGCCACGCGGTGCCGATGTTTCTCATCATGGTGCTGGCGGTGGTGCTGTTGACCGCCTTCCCGGAACTGGTGACATGGCTGCCGCAGCGCATGGCGGGCTGAGCCCGGCGCCGCGCCTGTTGCCGCTGGGCGATGCGGCCTGGGCGGTGGAGTTCGGCGCGGCGATCGACCCGGCGACGCACGCGCGCGTGCTGGCGCTGGAGGCGGCGGTGCGCACCGCGCAGGCCAGCGGCGCGCCACCTTGGGACGCGGTGCAGGACGTGGTGCCGACCTTCCGCTCGCTGAGCGTGCATTACGACCCGCTTGCCGCAGACGGCGCCGCGCTGGGGCAAGCGCTGCTGCAGCTCGCGCAGCAGACGGACGCGGCGCCGCCGCGTGGGCGGCGCTGGACGCTGCCGGCGCGCTTCGATGCGGCGCTGGCGCCGGATCTGGCGGCGCTGGCGGCGCGCCAGGGGCTCACCCCCGCCGCGGTGGTGGAGCGGCTGCTCGGGGCGGAACTGCGCGTGTATCAGATCGGCTTCATGCCGGGTTTTCCTTACATGGCCGGGGTGCCTGCGGTGTTGCAGGTGCCGCGCTTGGCCACGCCGCGCAAGGCGGTGCCCGCCGGCTCGATCGCGCTGGCAGGCGCCATGGCCGCGGTCTATCCGTGGGAAAGCCCGGGCGGCTGGCACCTAGTGGGGCGCACGCCGGCGCCGCTGTGGGACCTGCGCCGCGACCCGCCGGCGCTGCTGGCCAGCGGCGACGTGGTACGCTGGCGCGCCATCGATGCCGCCGAGTATGAGCGGCTGCGGCAGGCCGTGCAACGCGGGGCGCTGGACGTGGCCGCTTGGTGCGACGCGCCGGCGGAGGCTGCCGCGTGAGCGCGGCGCTCGAGGTGCTCGACGGCGGCGTCGGCACCACCGTGCAGGATCTGGGCCGGCGCGGCCGGCGCCACTGGGGCGTGGCGCTGGCCGGGGCGCTGGACCCGTGGTGGGCGCGCGCCGCCCACGCGCTGCTGGACAACCCGCCCGAGGCGGCGCTGCTGGAGCTGCGCCTGCTGGGGCCGCGCCTGCGCGCGGAAGGCGCCGCGGTGCGCGTCGCGGTGGTGGGCGACGTGGCGGCGACGGTGGAGCGCGCCGCCGGCGCGCGGCAGCCGTTGCCCGGCTGGTGCAGCGTCACGCTGCAGCCCGGCGACGCGCTGCGCCTGGGGGCGGTACAGGGGCTGGCCTACCTGGCGGTGGCGGGCGGCCTCGACGTGCCGCTGGTGCTGGGCAGCCGTGCCACGCACGAGCGCACCGCGATGGGTGGGCTGCAGGGCCGCGCCCTGCGCGCCGGCGACCGGCTGCCGTGCGCCGCGGCGGACGCCGACCCCGGCGTGGAGCGCCGCGCCGACCCCTTGCCGGACGACGACGGCCCGATCCGCGTCCTCTGGGGCCCGCAGGACGACCACTTCACCCCGGCGGTGCGTGCGCTTTTCGTGCAGGCCGACTGGCGCCTCACGCCGGAGCGCGATCGCATGGGCATGCGGCTGGCCGGCCCAGCGCTGGCGCACACCAGCCCGGCGCACGCCGACATCGTCTCCGACGGCGTGGCGCCGGGGGCGATCCAGGTGCCCGCCAGCGGCCAGCCGATCCTGCTGCTGGCCGACGCGCAGACCGTGGGCGGCTACCCGAAGATTGCCACCGTCATCCAGGCCGACCTGGGCCGGCTGGCGCGCTGGCCGTCGCAGCGCCCGCTGCGCTTCGCGGCGGTGACGCTGCAGCAGGCGCACGCAGCACTGCACGCCCGCCGGCCCGCCTGGGACGCATGGGCGGCGCGGCGGCAGGTTTGGCGCCCGCCCGGTTACCTGGACGAGTCGCGGCTGTACGGCGCCAACCTGATCAGCGGCGTGCTGCGCGCCGCGCTCGACGACGCCCCGCCGGCAGGGCTGGAGGACGGCTCATGACCCCCCGAACCCCTTGCGTGGACCTCAACGCCGATTTGGGCGAGAGCTTTGGCGCCTGGACGATGGGCGACGACGCGGCGCTGCTGGCCGTCGTCGGACGCGCCAACGTCGCCTGCGGCTTTCACGCCGGCGACCCGCTGGTGATGCGCCGCACCGTGCGCCGTGCGCGCGAGCGCGGTGTGGCCATCGGCGCGCACCCGAGCTTTCCGGATCTGCAGGGCTTTGGCCGCCGGCGCATGGAAATCGACCCCGAGGAACTGCAGGCGCTGCTGATCTACCAGATCGGCGCGCTGGCCGGTGTGTGCCGCGCCGAGGGGGCGCGGCTCGCGCACGTCAAGCCGCACGGGGCGCTCAACAACATGGCCTGCGCCGACGAGGCGTTGGCGCGCACCGTGGTGCAGGCGGTGCGCGCGTACGACCCCGCGCTGCCGCTGCTGGCCCCCGCGTGCTCGGCGCTGGAGCGAGCGGCGCTCGCGCTGGGCCAGCCGGTGCTGCGCGAGGTGTTCGCCGACCGCGCCTACCAGGACGACGGCCAGCTCGTGCCGCGCCGCGAGCCGGGCGCCGTGCTGCACGACCCGGAGGAGGCGGTGGCGCACGTGCTGGCGATGCTGCAGGCCGGCGGCCTCATTACCCGTAGCGGGCGCGTGCTGCCCACCCCGATCGACAGCGTCTGCGTGCACGGCGACGGGCCGCAGGCGGTACAGACCGCGCGCCGACTGCGCGCGGCGCTGGCGCAGCGCGGCTGGCTGGCGCCCGCTGGCGGCACCGCCGTGGCATGAAGCGCGCCATGCGGGCTGCCGCCCGCCGGGGAGGGCCGACCGCCATGACCGACCTCTTCGCCGGCCGTCCCGATGCGCCGCCGCTGGCTGGCATGGGCTGCGTCCGTGCCGCTGGCCGCCGCGCTGCCCGGCTGCGGCTACAGCGAGTTTCAGCGCCTGGACGAGGAGGACAGTGCCGCTTGCGCCGAGGTGCTCAACCAATACCAGCGCCGCGCCGACCTGGTGCCCAATCTGGTGGCCACCGTGCAGGGCGAGGCCAACTTCGAGCGCGAGACGCTGACGCGCGTCATCGAGGCGCGCGCCCGCGCCACCGCGATCCAGGTCACGCCCGAGATGCTGCAGGACCCGCAGGCGCTGCAGCGCTTCCAGGCCGCGCAGGGGGAGCTGGGCGGCGCGCTGGCGCGCCTGCTGGCGGTGGCCGAGCAGTACCCGAATCTGAAGGCCAACCAGGGCTTCGCCGACCTGCGCGTGCAGCTGGAAGGCACCGAAAACCGCATCGCCGTGGCGCGCAACCGCTACATCCAGGCGGTGCAGCGCTACAACACGCTGGCGCGCAGCTTCCCGACCAACCTGACGGCCAAGGTGTTCGGCTACGCGCCCAAGCCGGGCTTTGCCCCCGCCGACGAGGCGACGCTGGCGCAGCCGCCGAAGGTGGAATTCCCGGCCACGCCGGGGCGCTGAGGGGCGCGGGCGTGCCTGCCGCCGCCGGATCTCCGCGCGCCGTGGCCGGCGTGGCCCCGAGTGAGGGTCCGCGCGGGCACGGCGGCCGCCGCCTCGCGTGGCGGGCGTGGGTCTGGCTGATGGTGTTGCTGGCGTGGGCATCGCCGGCGCTCGCGCAGGCCCTGCAGCCGGTGCCGGCGCTGACCGCCCGCGTGATGGACCTGACCGGCACCCTGACCGCCGAGCAGCGCACGGCGCTGGAGGCGCGGCTGGCGGCGTTCGAGCGCGAGCGCGGCAGCCAGGTGGTGGTGCTGCTGGTGCCGACCACCGCGCCGGAGGACATCACCGACTACACGCAGCGCGTCGGCGATGCGTGGAAGATCGGCCGGCGCGACGTCGGAGACGGCGTGCTGCTGGTGGTGGCCAAGGACGACCGCCGCGTGCGCATCGCCACCACGAAGGCGGTGGAAGGCGCGCTGCCGGACCTGCTGGCCAGCCGCATCATCGAGCGCGCCATCGTGCCGCACTTCCGCCAGGGCGACTTCTTCGGCGGGCTGCAGGCCGGCGTCGAGCAGATTCTGGCCGCGCTGGCCGGCGAGGTGCTGCCGCCACCCGAACCGGCCGCGGCCCGCCCCGGCGCGGCCGATGGCACCGACGTCGAGGGTGCGCTGGTGTTCGCGTTCTTCGCCGTGCCGGTCATCGCCACCGTCACGCGCGCGCTGCTCGGCCGCGTGCTCGGGGCGGCCGCCACGGCGGGGCTGGCCGCCGCGCTCGACACGGTGGATCGGTGGCTGCGGCATCACTCCCCCGTCGGCATCGGATCGCCTCAATCCGAACGAATTACCGGATGGCGTCGCGCGCGTCTGCAGCTGGCCGCCCGGCTTGCGCGATACTGAAGCGGTCTGCCGCAAACCGAAGTTCCTCATGCCCACCCCCGACGCATCCTCCCACACGGGCGACGTGTTCGCCTGGGACGCCACGCTACTGACCGGTCTGGACGAAGTCGATGCCCAGCACCACCACCTGGTGGATCTGTTCAATACGCTCAACCGCGCGATGTTCCACGGCCGCGCGCTGAGCCCGGACCAGCAGCAGCGCATCCTCGACGACCTGATCGTCTACGCGCGCCAGCATTTCGAGGACGAGGAGCGCCTGATGGCCGATGCCGGCGTGGATGTGCGCCACCGCGAGCTGCACGCGCGCCTGCACCACGAGTTCGTCGAGCAGGTGCGCTCGATGTGGGACGCGCGCGGCCACCTGCGTCAGCCGGGCGACACGCTGATGGGCTTTCTGACCTCGTGGCTGGGCCTACACATCATGGGGGTGGACCAAGCGATGGCGCGCCAGATCGCGCGCATCCACGCCGGGGCTGACCCGGCCGACGCTTGGGCTCAGGAGGAGAGCTTGCTGGACCGCCGTGTGGCCAATCTGCTGCGCATGGTCGGTCAGCTCTACCACGTGCTGGCGGCGCAGAACCAGGACCTGCTGGAGGCCAACGCGCGCCTGGAGCAGCGCGTGCGCGAGCGCACCGCCGAGCTGGAGGCGGCTAACCGGCGGCTGGAGGCGTTCTCGCGCATCGACGGGCTGCTGGGCATTGCCAACCGAGGCTATTTCGACGAACGTCTGCGCGAGGAGATCGCGCGCCACACGCGGCAGGCGCGGCCGCTGGCGGTCGTGATGTTCGATGTGGACCACTTCAAGCGCTACAACGACCGCTACGGCCACCAAGCCGGCGACGCCTGTTTGCAGGCGGTGGCGCGGGCGCTCAAAGGCGAGGTCTATCGCGCTCCCGACCTGCTGGCCCGCTACGGCGGCGAGGAACTGGTCGCCCTGCTGGTCGACACCCACGCCGCCGGCGCGCGCGTGGTCGCCGAGCGCGCCGTGGCCGCGGTGCGGGCGCTGGCGCTGCCCCATGCCGATTCCCCCACGGCGCCGGTGGTGACGGTCAGCGCCGGGGTGGGGAGCATGGTGCCCCACGGGCCCGACGACGGCCCGCGCCTGCTGCGCCTGGCCGACGCCGCTCTGTACGCCGCCAAGCAGGCGGGCCGCGACCGGGCGGTCGTCGCTCCGCCGGACGACTCGGATGATTCCCCCGAGCCGGGCCCCCATTCGCCCTGATCCGGTCACGGCTGCCGCCACCGCGCCGGCAAGCGCGGCATGGCTTCCTACAATGTGGCGCCAGCGCCGCGTTCGTCCCCGCCCCGGTGGCTGCGCGGCGGTCAGGAGATCCCCCATGGCTGAAATCGCTTCGGACAAACGCGAGCAGCTCAAGCGCGCCGCGCTCGACTACCACGAGCACCCCACCCCCGGCAAACTGGCGGTCGCCGCCACCAAGCCCCTGTACAACCAGCGCGACCTGGCGCTGGCCTACTCGCCCGGCGTCGCCGCCCCGTGCGAGGAGATCGTCGCCGACCCGGCCAACGCGTTTCGCTACACCGGCCGCGGCAACCTGGTGGCCGTCATCACCAACGGCACCGCGGTGCTGGGGCTGGGCGACATCGGCCCGCTGGCGGCCAAGCCGGTGATGGAAGGCAAGGCGGTGCTGTTCAAGAAGTTCGCCGGCATCGACGTCTTCGACATCGAGATCAACGAAAAAGACCCCGACCGGCTCGTGGAGATCATCGCCGCGCTGGAGCCGACCTTCGGCGGCGTCAACCTGGAGGACATCAAGGCGCCGGACTGCTTCTATGTCGAGCGCAAGCTGCGCGAGCGCATGAAGATCCCGGTCTTCCACGACGACCAGCACGGCACCGCCATCGTCGTCGGTGCGGCGCTGCTCAACGGCCTGAAGGTGGTGGGCAAGCGCATCGACCAGGTCAAGCTCGTCACCTCGGGCGCGGGGGCGGCGGCGCTGGCCTGCATCCAGTTGCTGGTCAAGCTGGGCCTGCCGCGCCAGAACATCTGGGTGACGGACCTGGCCGGCGTCGTCTACGAAGGCCGCACCGAGCTGATGGACCCCGACAAGGCGCAGTTTGCGCAAAAAACCGATGCGCGTACCCTGGCCGAGGTGATCGAGGGCGCGGACGTGTTCCTAGGCCTGTCGGCCGGCGGCGTGCTCAAGCCCGAGATGGTGGCGAAGATGGCGGCCAAGCCCCTCATCTTCGCGCTGGCCAACCCGACGCCGGAGATCCTGCCGGAGCAGGTGCGCGCGGTGCGCGACGACGCCGTCATGGCCACCGGCCGCACCGATTACCCGAACCAGGTCAACAACGTCCTGTGCTTCCCGTACATCTTCCGCGGGGCGCTGGACGCCGGGGCGTCCACCATCACCGACGAGATGGAGATCGCCGCCGTGTACGCCATTGCCGAGCTGGCCCAGGCCGAGCAAAGCGAGGTGGTGGCCGCGGCCTATGCGGGCGAGAGCCTGGCGTTCGGGCCGGAGTACCTGATTCCCAAGCCGTTCGATCCGCGGCTGATGATGAAAATTGCGCCGGCCGTGGCCGAGGCGGCGGCGCGCAGCGGTGTGGCGCAGCGCCCCATCGCGGACCTGGACGCCTACCGCGAGCGGCTGCAGAGCTTCGTATTCGCGTCGGGCACGCTGATGAAGCCGGTCTACGCCATCGCCAAGCGTGCCCCGCACAAAAAAGTGGCCTATGCCGAGGGCGAGGAGGAGCGCGTGCTGCGCGCGGCGCAGGTGGTCGTGGACGAGGGGCTGGCGCGGCCGACGCTCATCGGCCGGCCGGCCATCATCGCCCAGCGCATCGAAAAGTTCGGGCTGCGTCTGCGCGAGGGCGCCGACTACGACGTCGTCAACGTCGAGTACGACCCGCGCTACCGCACCCTCTGGCAAGAGTATCACCGCCTGATGGAGCGGCGCGGTGTCACCGAGCAGATCGCCAAGATCGAGATGCGCCGCCGGCTCACGCTGATCGGCGCGATGCTGCTGCGCCACGGCGATGTGCACGGCCTGATCTGCGGCACCTGGGGCACCAGCCCCATGCACCTCAACTACATCGACCAAGTCATCGGCAAGCGCCCGGGCGCCCATGCCTACGCGGCGATGAATGCCATCCTGCTGCCCGGCCGGCAGGTCTTTTTGGTGGACACCCACGTCAACTACGACCCCAGTGCCGAGCAGCTCGCCGAAATCACGCAGATGGCCGCGCGCAAGATCATGCGCTTTGGCGTCACGCCCAAGGCGGCGCTGTTGTCGCACTCCAACTTTGGATCGTCCGACCAGCCCAGCGCCGTCAAGATGCGGCAGGTGCTGGCGCTGCTGCGCGAGCAGGCCCCGTGGCTGGAGGTGGACGGCGAGATGCACGGCGACGTGGCACTGGACGCCACAATGCGCCAGACCATCATGCCCCGCAGCACGCTGACCGGCGAGGCCAATTTGCTGGTCTGCCCCAACATCGACGCGGCCAACATCGCCTACAACCTGCTCAAGACCGCCGCCGGCGGTGGCATCGCGATCGGACCGATGTTGCTGGGCGTGGCCAAACCGGTGCACATCCTGACCGCCAGCGCGACCGTGCGGCGCATCGTCAACATGACGGCGCTGACGGTGGCCGAGGCCAACGTCGGTCCTCGCGCGGTGGGCACGCCGAGCACGCCCCACCACGCGCCCACCGACGCGGCCGCCGACGCCTGAACGCCACCGGCAACGGGTTTCAGACCACAAGGCCGCCGGGTTGTCAAGATCTTGCAATCCGGGGGCGCTTCAGGCACACTTGCGCGCTTGATTTCCAGGGTTAACCCCAAGTGAGGATCGGGTGCGTCAAAGTAGGTGGGGGTGGCGTGCGGCGCTGTCGGCCGGACTGCTGGGCCTGGCCCTGCTGGGGGCGACTGGCACCGCCGCGCGGACCGAAGCGCCTCTGCAGGATGCCCCGGGCATCGCGCAGGTGTCGCTGGCCGACCTGCCGCGCGAAGCGCACACCGTCATGCGCCTGATCCGCCAAGGGGGCCCGTTCCCGTACGACAAGGACGGCACGGTGTTCTTCAACCGCGAGCGATTGCTGCCCGCCCACAAACGCGGGTACTACCGTGAGTACACGGTACCCACGCCCGGGCTGCGCCACCGGGGCGCACGCCGCATCGTCTGCGGCGGCTGGCAGCCGACCGTCCCCGACGCCTGCTACTACACGGCCGACCACTACGCCAGTTTTCGCCGCATCGCCCCGTGAGGCGGCAGGTCCCAGATCGATTCTTCGCTTTCTCCGATGACCATGGAACATCCGCTGCGCAACGTACGAACCAATATCGTCCAGTCGATCCGCGCCTTCACGGTCAAGGACCTGCAGGCCGCGGCCGAGGCGCTGGGTCACCATTTCCTCTACGCCAATCTAGCCACCGCGCTCAACAAGCAGGACATCCTAGACCTGATCTCGGCGCAGTATCAACTGCCGCCGCACAACGGCAAGAACCTGGATGCGCTCTACGACTGCCTGACCGACGTGGTGCACAAGTCGGGGCCACAGACGGGCTTCATCGTCGTGCTGGAGCACATCCCCACCAGCCCCAAGTTCGACAAAGAGGCACGCGAGCAACTGCTCGACGTTTTTCGCGACGTGGCGGACTTCTGGGCCGAGCGCAAGGTGCCGTTCCGTTGCTTCTACTCGTTCTCGGTGGCGCGTGCGCCCAAGCCGGCCGATCTGGAGTCGAGCGACGAGCCGCTGTTGACCGACAAGCTGGTGGATGTCAGCCCGCAAGCGCTGCGCATGAGCAGCCCGTTCAACGCCGGCTACTGGCTCAGCGCGGCCTGATGGTCGACCCCCGCCCTGGTGCCCAGCGGCCGGGGCGGAATCAGCGGGGCGCCCCCAGCGCCTGGGCCAGGGCCACGTACTCGGCCACGGGCACCTCTTCGGCGCGGCGCTGCACGTCGAAGGCGCCGCCGAAGCCCCGCTCCTCAAGCCAGCGACCCAGGGTGTGGCGCAGCAGCTTTCGCCGCTGCGAAAACGCCACCTGCACCAGCTCCTTCAGCAGCGCGGGGTCGAGCGCCGCAGGCTGCGGCCAGGGTTCCATGCGTACCACGGCGCTGTCCACGCGCGGGGGTGGGTCGAACGCCTCGGGCGGCACGAACAGCAACTCCTCCATCGCGTAGCGCCACTGCAGCATCACGCTCAGCCGGCCATAGGCCGCGCTGGCCGGAGCGGCCACCATGCGGTCCACCACCTCTTTTTGCAGCATGAAGTGCTGGTCCTGCACCCGGTCGGCCCAGCGCAGCAGGTAAAACAGGATGGGGGTGGAGATGTTGTAGGGCAGGTTGCCGACCACGCGCAGGCGGCGCGCCGCTGCGCCCGGGCCGGCGGCACAGCGCGCGGCCAGTGCGCCGAAGTCCACGGTCAGCACGTCGGCCTCCACCACCTCCAGATGGGGATGGCGGCGCAGGCGGGCTGCCAGGTCGCGGTCCAGCTCGATCACGGTCAGCCGCCCCAGCCGCTCGACCAGGGGCTGGGTCAGGGCGGTCAGCCCGGGGCCGATCTCCACCATGCAGTCACCCGCCTCGGGGTCGATGGCGCGCACGATGGCGTCGATGATGGCCGGATCGCTCAAAAAGTGCTGGCCGAAGCGCTTGCGCGCGCGGTGCCCGTGCGCACCGCTGGGGTCGGGGCGCGGAGGGTTCACTGCGGCGGCTCGCGGTATTCGACGTAGGCCCGTCCGCGCAGTTCGCGCACCTGTTCCTCGAAGGCCTCTTCGGCCTTTTGCTGGCGCAGCAGCGCGCGCACCGCTTCGCGCATCTCGCGCGGGCTGCGCTCCACCTCGCGCCGCTCCAGCACCTCGATCAGGTGCACGCCAAAGCGCGTGGGCACCGGCGCGGACACCTGGCCGGGGGCGAGCGCGTCCATCGCCTGCTCGAACTCCGGCACGAACAGGCCCGGCGCGGCCCAGCCCAAGGCACCGCCCTCGCGGGCCGAGCCGTCCTCGCTGACCTCGCGCGCGGCGGCCTCGAAGGTGATCTGCCCGCTGACGATGCGCTCGCGCAGGGCTTGCAGCCGCGCCGCGGCGGCGCGCTGCGCGGCCTCGTCCGTGGCGCGCAGCAGGATGTGGCGCACCCGGGTCTGGGTCACGGTCGGCTCGGGCAGGTTGGCGTCGCGCTTGGTCACGACGCGCAGGACGTGAAAACCGGCGCCGCTGCGCAGCGGACCGACGATGTCGCCGGCGCGCGCGCCGCGCACCGCCTCCCAGAACAGCGTGGGATAGCGGTCCGCGCGCCGCAGCCCCAGGCGCCCGCCGTTCGCGGCTTCGGGTGCCTGGGACAGGCGCCGCGCCAGGGTGGCGAAGTCCTCGCCGCTGCGGGCCCGCCGCGCGACGTCCTCGGCCGTCTGGCGGGCGCGCGCCACCTGCTCGGCGTCGGCCTGCTCGGGCACGGGGATCAGCACCTGGGCCAGCTCCAGCACGGTGCGCGCCGGGTCGGTGCTGCCCTGGTGCTGGCGCAGGTAGGCGTCGATGTCGCCTTCGGTCACGCGCACGCGGGCTTCCTCGCGTTCGCGCAGGCGCTGCAGGGTCAGCTCGTTGCGCAGATTGGCGCGAAAGGCCGCGAGCGTCAGCCCCGCTTGCGGCAGGCGCTCGCGCAACTGCGCCACGCTCAGCCCGTTGCGGCGCGCGACTTCGGCCTCGGCCGCGTCCACCGCGGTGTCTTCGACCCGGATGCCGGCGTCGGCGGCGGACTGCAGCAACACCTTTTCGTCGATGAGCTGCTCCAGCACCTGGCGCGGCAGGGCTGCGCGCTGGGCGGCGGGCGCATTGGCGGGCACGTCGATGCGCGCCAGCCGCGCCCGCACTTCGGACGCGGCGATCGGCTCCCCGTTGACCAGCGCGACGATGTAGTCGGCCGTGGCCAGCGCGGCGGGGGCCGCCGGCTGGGCGCTCGCCGCCAGCGGAGCGATCCACAGGACGGCGCACAGCAGGTGGGCCGCGGCGCGGGTGATCGGCGTCGGTTCATTCATAGCGTTCGAAGCGGCTCGGCGGGTTGACGTCCTCGCGCAGGTACTGGTAGCGCGGCACCTGCGTGCGCAAGGTCTGCAGCGGGTTGCTGCCCAGGCGGGAGAAGCCCGAGAACTCCAACTGGAACAGGATGCGCTGGTTGGCGCTGGTGCGGCTTTGCTGCAGCCGCTCCAGCACCACGCGGCCGATCCAGCATCCCGCATCGTATTCGAAGCCCGCCACCAGATCGATGACGCGGCGGTCGGTGAAGCTGTAGTTGACGCGGCCGACCCCGTACCACTGCTGCGGCCCGAGCGCCCGGCCCGGCACGGCGGCCGGCGTCCCGTCGCCGCCCAGCGCGGCCAGGGGCCATTGCCAGCCCAGGTCGAGCTGGCGGCTGCGCGCGGTGCTGGTCTCGTTGTTGCGGTAGGCGGCGCTGAGCACCCGGTAGGGGCCAGGCAGATAGCGCGCAGACAGCAGGGTGCGCACCGAGGTCCGGCGCGCGACGTTGTACTGCCAGGTGCCCCCGAAGGACCACTGCGGGGTCCAGTTGACCGTGGCGCCGATCAGGATGTCGCTGCGCCCTTCGGCGGCCGCGCCTTCGTTGGGCAGGGTCACCCGCTGGTCTTGCAGGCGCAGGCGTTGCGCCACCCCCAGCGTGGCCAGTTCGGCGCCGCTGTCCGGGGCGTACAGCCGCGTCGTCAGCCCGTAGGTCAGCGTGCGCAGGTCGGCGATGCGGTCGTTGCCGCCGTAGGGGTTGGGCGAGAAGATGGTGGCGAGGTTGAAGTCGTAAGCGGCGCTGTCGTACACCGGCAGCAGGCGCTGGTCGCGGTAGGGGGTGGCGGCCAGCAGCACGCGCGGCTCCAGCGTCTGCACCACGGCCCGGTCCAGCAGCGTGGCCTGGCGCTCGAAGACCAGCCCGGCATCCAGCGCGGCCGTCGGCAGCGCGATGCCGACACTGCGGCGCCCGTCGCCCAGCGCCTGCTCGAACCGGTATTGCCGCGCGTGCCACTGCAGGCTGGGCTCGACATACCAGCCGGGGGTTTCCCAGCGCCGGCTCAGCCGCACGATGCCCAGCGCGCGCGTGCCGTCCAGGTCGGTGCGCTGGTCGCCGGCCGAAACCCCGTCCCACACGGTCGGCACCCGGTCGGTGGCAAAGCGCGTCACGTCCAGATCGGCGCTCAGCCGCCAGCCGTCGATGCCCCCCAGCGCAAAGCGGCCCGGGCGGTAGCGCAGCGCCACGGACGGCAGCCGGTCGTAGGGGGCGACGATCTGCTCGGAGTTGAGCGGCACCAGCGTGCGCGAGGCCCCGAGCGTCTGCCAGCGCTGGGCGGTCAGGCTGTAGCTCCAGGGGCCGGCCCCGCCGCTGAGCACGGCTTCGTTGGCCAGCAGCCGCTGGGCCAGGTTGGTGATGGTGCTGGTGCGCGGAAAGTCGCGCCAGTAATCGTCGTCGCTGACGCGGTTGAGGTTGAGCCGCAGGCCGGCACCGGGCAGCGCGGCCAGCCCGGGCAGCGCCTGCTGGTGCTGCACCGCATACGCCCAGCGGTCGCGGTCGCGCAGGCGGTCGCTGGCCATCCAGGCCGCGCGCACCTGGCCGGCGTAGGCGGACTCCAGGTACCGGTACTCCCCGCCCAGATCCAGCCCGCGCTTGGTCATGAGCGTGGGGTAGAGCGTGGCATCGCGGTTGGGCGCCAGATTCAGGTAGTAGGGGACGGTGGTCTCGAAGCCGCTGCGGTTGTCCAGGTTGAGCGTCGGGGGCAGCACGCCGCTCTTGCGCGCATCGGACAGCGGGAAGCTGATCCACGGCGCCGCCAGCAGCGGCACGCCCTGGAACTCCAGCCGCCCGCCGGTGGCCACGCCGGTGTCCGTCGCCAGATCGAACTGCACCTGGTCGGCCGTCACGGCCCAGGCCGGCGCCCAGCGCCCGCCGGGGGGGCGCTCGCAGGTGCTGTAGCGCACATCGTGGGCGATGGCCCGGTTCTCGTCCAGAAACTCCACCCGGCTGGCTTCGCCCTGCCCCCCGGTGCGCAGGAACTGGAAGCGCACCGCGTCGAAGCGGCCTTCGAACGTGTCGAGCTTGAGTTGCAGTCGCTCGCCCTCGTACACATTGCCTTGGCGGTTGATGCGCACTCGCCCGCTGGCAATCGCCGTGTCGTCCGCGGCGGTGTGTTCCAGCCGGTCCGCGCGCAGCGTCAGGTCGTGCCGTCGCAGCACGGCACCGCCTTCGACCGCGGTGTAGACGTCAGTCTGGCCCTGGATGCGCTCGCCCTCCACCACCGTCGGGGTCTGCCCGCGCAGGCTGGGGGGCAACTGCTCCAGCAGGGTCAGCGACGGCTGCAACACCAGCGGCTGGGCGCCGGCGGCGGTCGCGAGCCCGAACAGCCCCGCCACCCAGCCGCTGCGGCGCAGGCGGAGCCG
>NZ_DAISXZ010000033.1:0-23754 GCF_036825565.1 Tepidimonas sp.
GGGTTCTTAGCTCAGTTGGTAGAGCAGCGGACTCTTAATCCGTAGGTCGTAGGTTCGAATCCTACAGGACCCACCAGCCAAATCAATGACTTAGCCCGCCACCGAGCGGGCTTTTTCATGCCCGCGGGCGTCACACGTTGAACAAAAAGTTCATCACGTCGCCGTCTTTGACGACGTAGTCCTTGCCCTCGGCGCGCATCTTGCCCGCGTCCTTGGCTCCTTGCTCACCGCCGTAGGCGATGTAGTCGTCAAACGCGATGGTCTGGGCGCGGATGAAGCCGCGTTCGAAATCCGAGTGAATGACGCCCGCCGCTTGGGGCGCCGTGTCGCCGATGTGGATGGTCCAGGCGCGCACCTCTTTCTCGCCGGCGGTGAAGTAGGTCTGCAAGCCCAGCAGTTGGTAGGCGGCGCGGATCAGGCGGTTCAGGCCCGGCTCCTCCAGGCCCAGTTCGCGCAGAAAATCGGTGCGGTCCGCCTCGTCCATGTCGGCCAGCTCGGCCTCGATCTTGGCGCAGATGGCCACCACCGGCGCGCCCTGGCGCTGTGCAAAGGCGCACAACTGGTCCAGGTAGGGGTTGCCCTCGAAGCCATCCTCGGCCACGTTGCCCACGAACATCGCCGGCTTGGCGGTGATCAGGCACAGCGGCTTGAGCAAGGCCCGCTCCTCGTCGGTCAGCTCCATCACGCGCACGGGGCGCCCTTCGTCCAGCACGGCGCGCACCCGGCCCAGCACGGCCACCATCTTGGCCGCTTCCTTGTCGTTGCCGTTCTTGGCCGCTTTCTGGTAGCGCTGCAGCGCCTTCTCGACCGTGCCCAGATCGGCCAGACACAGCTCGGTCTGGATGACCTCGACGTCGGCGATCGGGTCCACCTTGCCGGCCACGTGGACGATGTTGGGATCGTCGAAGCAGCGCACCACGTTGATGATGGCGTCCGTCTCGCGGATGTGGGCCAGGAATTGGTTGCCCAAGCCTTCGCCTTGGCTGGCCCCGGCGACCAGGCCTGCGATGTCCACGAACTCGACGATCGCCGGCACGACCCGTTGCGGCCGGACGATGGCGGCCAGTTGCTGCAGGCGCGGATCGGGCACCTCCACCACGCCCACGTTGGGCTCGATGGTGCAGAAGGGGTAGTTCTCGGCGGCGATGCCGGCCTTGGTGAGGGCGTTGAACAGGGTGGACTTGCCGACGTTGGGCAGGCCCACGATGCCGCATTTGAGGCTCATGGCGGGGCGACGGGTGGGAGGTGGGCGGGGCGGCGGCACGCGCCGGCGAAAGCTGGGATTTTACCGGGGGCCGCAGGGGCCAGGCGCGGCCCGGCTGCGCGCATCCGCGCGCATCACCATGCCCCCCAATGCCCTGTGCCGCGCATGCCCTCGTGCAGCATGTGCCCGTCGCCGCGGCGCACGATGGCATTCATGCCAAAGGTGACGGCCCCCATCAGGCGCTTGTCCTGACGGTAGGTGTGCAGCAGCGGGCTGAGGCGGCCGTCCGGCACCCCCGTGGCCGGATCCACGTCGGGGATGGTGCAGCGCGCGCACGGCTTGACGAGTTGCAACGTGATGGCCGGCGCATCGGCGGGGGCGCCCTCGGCGTGCCAATCGATGCGGTCGATGCGGTCCTCGTCGTGCGGATACGTCCCACCCAGCACCAGGTTGGCGCGCAAGCGTTCGATGCCCACCGGAGGGTACCCCTGGGCCGCCAGCCGTTCGTTCAGATCGTCGAGCGACGCGCTGGAGACCACCAGCAACGGAAAGCCGTCACCAAAGGTATTGGGGGCCTCGACCCCGCCCGTCCAGCGCAGCGAGGACAGGCGCCGCTCCTGCGGATCGAACCGCACCAGCCGCAGGGGCCCCAGGCCCGGCGGCAGGTCCGCGCCCAAAAAGTCGGTGAACCATTGCGCCGCGACGTCCCCCATGTCGTAGGCGTCCACCGCATCGTCCCAAATGCGCACGCGCCGCGGCGACTCGGCCGCGTCGAGCGCGAGGTGCAGCGACAGCATGCCTGGCGCGCGCAGCTCCAGCCGCCCCATGCGCAGGCGCGGCTGGATCAAGGCCATGCGCGGCAGCTCGCGCTGCGAGACGAACTCGCCGTCCGCATCCACCACCATCCAGGTGCGGTCCCACTCCAGGCCCGTCTCCAGCAGCTCGACCGAGCGCAAACGGATGCCGGCACAGGACTTGACCGGGTAGATCCACAGTTGATCCAGGGTGAGCGGCAGCGTATCGGGGGCGTCGTTCATGGCAGTGGGCCCTGCAGATGGTGATCGGCAAGCTGCCATTGTGCCCACAGCCGTGCCGACGCCTACAATGCCCGCATGACCAAGACTTACGACGTGGCGATCCTGGGGGGCGGCATCGTCGGCCGCACGCTGGCGCTGCTGCTCGCGCGCGAGCGCCTGCGCGTCGCGCTGGTCGAGCGCCCCCCCTCGGGCGGGGCGACTGCGCCGGACATCCGCGCCTACGCCCTCAACGCCGCCTCGCGCGCGCTGTTGGAATCGGTGCGTGCCTGGCCAAACGAGGGGGACACCGTCACGCCCGTGCGGCACATGTGGGCGGCGGATGCCGATCCGATCCCCGACGCGGACGGCCTCGACGCCGCGGCTGCCGTGCGCTTCGATGCCGGCACCGCGGCACCCCACCCGCTGGCGTGGATCGTCGATGTGCCTGCGCTGGAAGCGACGCTGGCGCAGGCGGTGGCCTTCCAGCCGGGCATCGAACGACTGATCGACGACGGCGGGGTGCGGCCCAAGGCCGCCCTCACCGTCGTCTGCGAAGGGCGCCGCAGCGCCACTCGGGCGGCCGAAGGGTTGGCCTACGACAGACGCCCGTACGCCCACACTGCCATCGCGGCGCGGCTGCACTGCGAGCGCCCCCATGGGACCGTGGCGCGGCAGTGGTTTTGTGGCGACAGCATCCTGGCGCTGCTGCCCATGGGGGGGGCCGAGGGGCAAACGGTGGCCGTGGTGTGGTCGGTGCCCCACGCCCGCGCGGCCGACCTGCTGGCGCTGCCGCCCGACGCCTTTGCCCAATCGGTACAGCAGGCATGCGCAGCGGCCCTGGGCCCGATGCGTACGCTGGGCCAGCCGGCGGGCTGGACGCTGGAGCTGTCGATCGCCCGCCCCTGGGTGCGTCCGGGGCTGGCGCTCGCGGGGGATGCCGCCCACGCCATGCATCCGCTGGCCGGCCAGGGCCTCAACGTCGGCTTGGGGGATGTGGCCGAGCTGGCGCGCGTGCTGCGCGAGCGCGAGTACTGGCGCCCGCTTGGCGACCTGCGCCTGCTGCGCCGCTACGAGCGCGCCCGCGCCGCCCCCGTGGCCGCCATGCAAACCGCCACCGACACCCTGTACGGCCTGTTCGGCAGCCCCGACGCGCGACTGGTCGCGCTGCGTCGCTGGGGGCTGCGCGCGGTGGACCGGCTGGAACCGATCAAACACTGGTTCATCCAACAGGCAGCCGGCCAGCCCGTCGCTCCCCGCCCATGATGGCCCCGCCCGGCCCCCCTTTCTTGCCGAGACCTCACATGACCCGTTCTGCCCTGCCCGTCCTGCCCGCGTTGCGTCGCCTTACGCTGGGCCTGGTGGGCGCTGCGCTGCTGGCCACAGCTGCCCACGCCAACGAAGCCGTCATCCGCAAAAACCTTAGTGAGCGCCTGCCCAACCTGCCGCGCATCGACGAGGTGCGCCCCACCCCCATGCGCGGCCTGTTCGAGATCCGCATCAACGGCACGGACATCCTCTACACCGATTCCGAGGGCAATTACCTGATCCAGGGCGCCCTCATCGACACCAAGGCGCGCGTCAACCTGACCGACGAACGGCTGGAGAAGCTGACCGCCATCGCCTTCGACGAGCTGCCACTGAAGGACGCCTTCACCGTGGTGCGTGGCAACGGGCAGCGCAAGCTCGCCGTGTTTGCCGACCCCAACTGCGGATTCTGCAAACGCTTCGAGCGGGATCTGGCCAAGCTGGACAACGTCACCATCCACACCTTCCTCTACCCCGTGCTGGGCAAGGATTCGGAGCAAAAATCCCGCGCGATCTGGTGTGCGCGCGACCGCAACAAGGCCTGGGACGACTGGATGCAACGCGGCGTGACCCCGCCCGAGCCCAAGGCCGACGCCAAGTGCGACACCACGGCCCTGGAGCGCAACATCGCCTTCGGCCAGAAGTACCGCATCACCGGCACCCCGACCACCATCCTGGCCAATGGCACGCGCCTGCCGGGCGCGGTGGGGCTGGACCGCCTGGAGCCGCTGCTGGCCCAAAGCGGCGGCGCCAAATGACCCCTCGCTGCCCCGCCCCGGCCAGCCACCTCGGCCCGCCGGCGGCGCTGCGCTACACCGTCGAGGTGGCCGATGTCCACGCCCACCTGTGGCGGGTCACGTTGGCGATCGACCGCCCCGCGCCGCGGCAGCGCGTCAGCCTGCCGGTGTGGATTCCGGGCAGCTACCTGGTGCGGGAGTTTGCCCAGCACCTGCAGCGCCTGCAAGCGGCGGTGGATGGGCATCCGGTACCCCTGCGCGCACTGGATAAGAACACTTGGCAAGCCGAGTTGGACGCGGAGGCCGCCGCCCGCACGCTGACCTTGCAGTACGAGGTTTATGCCTTCGACCCCTCGGTGCGCGCCGCCTACCTGGATGCGCGGCGGGGCTTTTTCAACGCCACCAGCCTGTGCCTGCGCGTCCATGGGCGCGAAGACGAACCGCATGCCCTGACACTGGCCGGCAGCGACGCCACCCGCGGCTGGCGCGTGGCCACGGCGTTGCGTCCCTGGGCCCCGGCTGCGGGCGCGCGGCCGCGGAGGACGACGCCGGGCTGGCGCTGGGCCACCGGCGACGGCTTTGGCACCTACCTGGCCGCGGATTACGACGAACTGGCCGACAGTCCCGTGGAGCTGGGCGACTTCTGGTGCGGCGACGTCGTGGTGCGGGGCGTGCCGCATCGCGTCGTCGTCAGCGGTGCGGTGGCCGGCTTCGACGGTCAGCGGCTGCTGCGCGACACCGCGCAGGTGTGCGAGGCCGCCATGACCCTGTGGCACGGGCCCGACGGCGCGCCCCCGATCGACCGCTACCTGTTTTTGCTCAACGCCACGCAGGACGGCTATGGCGGTCTGGAACACCGTCTCTCGACCGCGCTGGTCTGCGCCCGCACCGACCTGCCCCTGCAGCCGCTGCCCGGTCCGCGGGCACCGGACCAAGCGCCTGCGCCGCTGCGCGCGGGCGACGGCTACACCACGCTGCTGGGGCTGATCAGCCACGAATATTTCCACACCTGGAACGTCAAGCGGCTGCGCCCGCGAGAGTTCATCCGCTACGACTACGACCGCGAGAACCCGACCGAGCTGCTGTGGTTCTTCGAGGGCTTTACCAGCTACTACGACGACCTGCTGCTGCTGCGCGCAGGGCTGATCGACCAAGCCACCCACTTGCAGTTGCTGGCCAAGTCCATCAACCATGTGCTGCAGACCCCGGGGCGGCAGGTACAGAGCGTGGCGCAGGCCAGTTGGGACGCCTGGATCAAGTACTACCGGGTGCAGGAGAACACGCCCAACGCGACCGTCAGCTACTACGCCAAAGGCGCCCTGGTCGCCCTGTGCCTGGATCTGACGCTGCGCCTAGAGGGGCGAACCACCCTGGACGATGTGATGCGTGCGCTGTGGCAGCGCTGCGCGGGCGGCCCCATGCGCGAGGCCGACCTGCGCGCCGTGCTGCGCCGCCTGGCCGGCCGCGATCTGGGCGCCGAACTGGACGCCTGGGTGCACGGCACCGATGAGTTGCCCCTGCGCCCCCTGCTGGAGCGGCATGGCGTGCGCTGGATCGAGGAGCGCGCGCCCCTGGCGCAACAACTCGGTCTGCGCGTGGACGAGGCCAGCGGCATCCGCCTGCGCAACGTGCTGCGGGGCGGGGCAGCGGAGTCAGCCGGCCTGGCCGCCGGGGACGAATGGCTGGCCGTGGAACGCGACGGTGAGATCTGGCGCGTGCGTCGGCTGGACGACGTGGCCCTGCATGCCCGCGGGCTGACCGCGGACGAACCCCTGGTGTGCTGGGTGGCCCGCGATGGCCGCGTGCTGCGCTGCCCGCTCCAGTGGCCGGCGCCAGCCACCACCGTGCAGCTGCAGCCCGCCCCGGCCGAGGCCCGGGCCGACCTCACTCCCCGCGAAACTGCGGCGCGCGCTTGTGCAGGAAGGCCGTGACGCCCTCCACGTAATCGTGGCTGCGGCCCAGCGCGGCCTGGCAATCGCGCTCGGCGTCGAGCTGCTGTTCGAACGAGCGCTGCAGCGCACCGCGCAGCAGGTGCCGCGTGCTCACCAGCGCCCGCGTCGGCATGGCGGCCAGGCGTTCCGCCATCGCCAGCGCCGCCGCCAGGGGATCGTCGGCCACCGACCAGATCAGCCCCCAATCGCGCGCCTGCTCCGCCGGCAGCTTGTCGCCCAACATGGCCAGGGCCATGGCCCGCGCCAGCCCCAAGCGTTCCACCGTCAGCCAGCTCCCGCCCGCATCGGGAATCAGCCCGATCTTGCTGAACGCCTGCACGAAGCTGGCGCCGGGGGCGGCAATGGCGATGTCGCACGTCAGCGCCAGGGATACGCCAGCCCCGGCCGCCACCCCATTGACCGCCGCCACCGTGGGCACGCGCAACTGCATCAGCGCGCGTGCACTGGGGTTGAAGCAGGTCTCGATGATCGGTCCGGGGTTGGCGCGTTCCAGCATGTCGGGGCCGGGGGAGAAGTCCAGCTCCGACAGGTCCAGCCCGGCGCAAAAGCCGCGTCCGGCGCCGGTCAGCACCAGGGCTCGGATGCCGCGGTCGGCCTCCACGTCGGCCAGCGCGCGCTGAAACGCCTGGTGCATGGTGCGGGTAAAGCTGTTGAGCGCCTGGGGGCGGTTGAGCGTGAGCACGGCCACCGCGCCGCGGCGCTCGAACAGAATCTCGTCGGCCGCCGGCGCGGCCGCTGGTTGCTGGGTCATGGGGAGTCTCCTCTGGCTCGGGAACGGGCGGCCAGCCATGCCGCCGCGATGCACGAATCGTAACCCGCCCGGGCGGCCGGCCATGGCCTCCGCCACCGCCGGTGCGGCGCCGCCGGGACGCTATAGTCGGCGGTGGTCACCGACGCACGACCCCATTCTTGACGCCCGTCCGAGGAAACCCGCATGAGCGAGACACCCCCCCTGTACGAAACCCTGCTCACCCGCACCGAAGGGCCGGTTGGCATCATCGCCTTGAACCGCCCCAAACAGCTCAACGCCCTGAACGACCAGCTCATGAACGAGCTGGGCGCCGCGCTCAAGGCCTTCGACGCCGATGATGCGATCGGCTGCATCGTGCTGACCGGCAACGAGAAGGCCTTCGCCGCCGGCGCCGACATTGCGGCGATGGCACGCTACACCTTCTCGGACGTCTACCGCACCGAATACATCACCCGCAACTGGGAGGCGCTGCGCCACGTGCGCAAGCCCGTCATCGCGGCGGTGGCCGGCTTCGCGCTGGGCGGCGGCTGCGAGGTGGCGATGATGTGCGACATCATCATCGCCGCCGACAACGCCAAGTTTGGCCAGCCGGAGGTAAAGATTGGCGTCATCCCCGGCGCTGGTGGCACCCAGCGGCTACCGCGCGCGATTGGCAAAGCCAAGGCCATGGACATGGCGCTGACCGGGCGCATGATGGACGCGGCCGAGGCCGAGCGCGCCGGCTTGGTCAGCCGGGTGGTGCCGCTCGACAAGCTGATGGACGAGGCACTGGCCACCGCGCTGTCCATCGCTGCGCTGCCGCGGCTGGCGGTACTGGCTGCCAAGGAGGCGGTCAACCGCGCCTTCGAGGGCCCGCTGGCCGACGGCCTGATGTACGAGCGCCGGCTGTTCCATGCGATGTTTGCCACCGAGGACCAAAAGGAAGGCATGGCCGCCTTCCTCGACAAGCGCACGCCGAACTTTCAGCACCGCTGAAAGGCCGGGATCTACGCCCCCCGACCCGCGTCCAGCCGGGGCGTCAGCTCCCGGCCCGAGAGCGCGCGGAATTTGGCTATAATCGCGGCTTCGATGGCGCTTTAGCTCAGCCGGTTAGAGCGACGGAATCATAATCCGCAGGTCCGGGGTTCGAATCCCTGAAGCGCCACCAAATATCGCCCCGCCCGTCCCCGACCGGCGGGGTTTTTGCTTTTGGCGGGACCGCGCTCGGGGAATAATGGCCCACAGCCCCCAGCGACACGCCAGACGCGGGCGACCGGCCCGAGGCGCTGGACCTGCTCGCCTTTCTGGGCATGATCGTCGGCATCGCCCTGTTGCGGGCGCGGCGCATCGACGACAACCCGCGCAAGGGCATGCGCTTCGTATTCGCAGTGCATGTGCCCATCGCCGGCTTGGCCTTGCTGCCCCCAACCCCGCTGCTGGCGGCCGCCGTGGGCATCGGGGGCGCCGTGCTGCGCATGGTGCTGGTGCTGCGGCGGGTCGTTTCGGGTCTTTTCGAGCCACCCCTTGAAAAGCGCCGTCCAGGCCCTTATCATTAGCACTCGTCGGCGGTGAGTGCTAACAGCAACCTCCGCCGTCTTCTTCTCACATTCTCATCGTCCTTTCGACAGGAGATCGCATGAAACTTCGTCCTCTCGCCGATCGCGTGATCGTCAAGCGCCTGGAAAACGAGACCAAGACCGCCTCGGGCATCGTGATCCCGGACAACGCCGCCGAGAAGCCCGATCAAGGCGAAGTGCTGGCCGTCGGTCCCGGCAAGACCAACGACAAGGGCGAAACCAAGCCGCTGAGCGTCAAGGTCGGCGACCGTGTGCTGTTCGGCAAGTACAGCGGCCAGACCGTCAAGGTCGACGGCGAAGAGCTGCTGGTCATGAAGGAAGACGACCTGTTCGCCGTCGTCGAGAAGTGACCCCGACCGACACCGGTCTGACAACGCTCACCTCCCCTATTCGCAAAGGAAACTGAAAAATGGCAGCAAAAGACGTCGTGTTTGGCGGCGAAGCCCGCGCCCGCATGGTCGAAGGCGTGAACATCCTGGCCAACGCGGTCAAGGTGACCCTGGGCCCCAAGGGCCGCAACGTGGTCCTGGAGCGCTCCTTCGGAGCCCCTACCGTGACCAAGGACGGTGTGTCCGTGGCCAAGGAAATCGAGCTGAAGGATAAGCTGCAGAACATGGGCGCGCAAATGGTCAAGGAAGTCGCGTCCAAGACCAGCGACAACGCTGGTGACGGCACCACCACCGCCACCGTGCTGGCCCAGGCCATCGTGCGCGAGGGCATGAAGTATGTGGCCGCCGGCATGAACCCGATGGACCTCAAGCGCGGCATCGACAAGGCCGTCGAGGCGCTGGTGGCCGAGCTGAAGAAGATCAGCAAGCCCACCACCACCAGCAAGGAAATCGCCCAGGTCGGCGCCATCTCCGCCAACAGCGACGAGTCGATCGGCAACATCATTGCCGAAGCGATGGACAAGGTCGGCAAGGAAGGCGTGATCACCGTCGAAGACGGCAAGTCGCTGCAGAACGAGCTCGACGTCGTCGAGGGCATGCAGTTCGACCGCGGCTACCTGTCGCCCTACTTCATCAACAACCCGGACAAGCAGGTGGCGGTGCTGGACAACCCGTACATCCTGCTGCACGACAAGAAGATCAGCAACATCCGTGACCTGCTGCCGGCGCTGGAGCAGGTGGCCAAGGCCGGCCGTCCGCTGCTGATCATCGCCGAGGACGTCGAAGGCGAGGCGCTGGCCACCCTGGTGGTCAACACCATCCGCGGCATCCTGAAAGTGGTGGCGGTCAAGGCCCCGGGCTTTGGCGATCGCCGCAAGGCCATGCTGGAGGACATCGCCATCCTGACCGGCGGCAAGGTCATCGCCGAGGAAGTCGGCCTGACGCTGGAGAAGGTGACGCTGGCCGACCTGGGTCAGGCCAAGCGCGTCGAGGTGGCCAAGGAGAACACCACCATCATCGACGGCGCCGGCAAGGCCGAGGACATCGAAGCGCGCGTCAAGCAGATCCGCGTGCAGATCGAGGAAGCGACCTCCGACTATGACCGCGAGAAGCTGCAAGAGCGCGTGGCCAAGCTGGCCGGCGGCGTGGCGGTGATCAAGGTCGGCGCGGCCACCGAGGTCGAGATGAAGGAGAAGAAGGCCCGTGTGGAAGACGCCCTGCACGCCACCCGTGCGGCCGTCGAAGAGGGCATCGTCCCCGGCGGTGGCGTGGCGCTGCTGCGTGCCCGTCAGGCGGTGGGCGAGCTGCATGGCGCCAACGCCGACCAGGACGCCGGCATCAAGCTGGTGCTCAAGGCCATCGAAGCCCCGCTGCGCGAGATCGTGGCCAACGCCGGTGGCGAGCCCTCGGTCGTCATCAACAAGGTGCTGGAAGGCAAGGGCAACTTCGGCTTCAACGCTGCCAACGACACCTATGGCGACATGATCGAGATGGGCATCCTGGACCCGACCAAGGTGACCCGCACCGCGCTGCAAAACGCCGCTTCCGTAGCCGGCCTGATGCTGACCACCGAGTGCATGGTCGCCGAGACGCCGAAGGCCGAAACCCCGGCGCCGGCTGCCGGTGGCATGGGTGGCATGGGCATGGACATGTAATCGGCCAGCCCGGTCATCCACGGTCTGCATGAAGCCCGCCAAGCACCGCTTGGCGGGCTTTTTTCATTCATGACCCGGAGATGGCGCGGGACAGGCTGTCGTTGGGCGGGCCGCCGTTGGGGATCAGCGCGCGGATGTCGCGCTCGTGGGCCTGCAACTGGCTGGCGGCCCGGGCCCGCTGCTCCGGTTTGGCCTGGGCGTGCCAGTCGGCCAGCCAGCTACAGCCTTCTATCCAGACGGACGCCTGATGCGCGGCCAGCGCTGGGTCGGGCGATAGCCACGTCCGTGCCCACAGGGCGCGCACCTCCGCCTGCGCGGCCTCGGGGGCTTGGCCGCGCAGGCGACGGGCCGTGTCCAGCCAGTCGTTCTGGCGGCGCTGCCGCTCCGCCCAGGCCCGGTCCGGGCGGGGATCGACGGTTCGCAGGCGCTCACGCAGCCAGCGGCGCTGAGCTTCGTCGAGACGGCCGTAGAACATCTCCAAACGCTCGCGGGTTCGGTTCAGGCGCACGCCCCGGTCGATGTCGGATTCCCCCCAGTCGCGGCGCCATTCCCGGTCGCCCTCGGCCAGGCGCTCGCGCCAGTGGGCCAGTTGGGCATCGGTCAGGGTGGGCAACCAACGGGCCAGGTCGTCGACCGTGCGGTCGGTGGCCTGGTGCAGCAGAGCACGCACGGCGTCGGCCTCGCGGCAGACGGTGTCGGCATCGAGGGGGCCGACCACCAGGGCCTGCCAGCGCCGCAACAGGACGGCGATGGCGGGGAGCTGCTCGCGGCGGTGCCATTGGTGCCAGCGGCGGGCGGCCTCGTCCAGCCCCTGGCGCTGGGGTGCATCCAGGTCCCACAAGCTGTCCAGCCGCCACATCACCACAGTGGGCAGCCGGTTGTAGGCCAGCCCGATCACACTGCATCCGGCGGCCGCCGCAGCCACGACGCCAACCGCCACCCAGCGTGCCAAGGCGCGCCAGCAGTGCGGCGGCGCGGGGCGCGGCGGTTGCGGGGCGTGCATAGTGGGTGGATCGCGGTGCGCGGACCAGGGTTCCGGGGCAGCCCGCCCCGGGTCGGTTAAGCCCGCGCCTCCCGCTCGCGGCTCAGCGCGATGAAGCGGGCGAGGTGATGGTCTTCGTCGCCCAATTCGTGGTCGACCATGACCAAGCGCTTGGCGTAGTGCGACAGCGGCAGTTCCCACGTCATGCCGATGCCGCCATGCAGCTGAATGCTCTCCTCGGCGACCTGGGTGCCGGCGCGGCCGATGGTGGCTTTGGCGGCCGCGATAAGGCGGTCGCGCTCGAGCGGGTCGTCCCCGTCGAAGGCGGCCGCGGCGTTGATGACGGCCGAGCGCGATTGCTCGACCGCCATCCACAGATCGACCGCACGGTGCTGCAGCGCCTGAAAGCTGCCGATCGGACGCCCAAACTGGCGGCGCGTCTGCAGGTAGTCGCGCTTCATGCGCAACACGACCTCCATGGCGCCGAGTGCCTCGGCGCACAGGGCGAGCGCCCCACAGGCCAGCCCATGCGCCAACACCTGGCGCGCCCGCGCCGGGCCGGCCACCAAGGCGTCGGCCGGCACTCGCACCGCGGTCAGGGTCACATCCGCGGCGCCACCGCCATCGATGCGGGGATAGGTGCGCACCAACACGCCGGGTGTGCCGCGCGGCACCCAAAACAGCGCGATGCCCTCCGCATCGCGCACGGCGCCGGACAGCCGGGCCGACACCAGCCAGCCCTCGGCCTGGCCGCCATGCGGCACGACCGCCTTGTGACCGTCGAGCACCCAGCCCCCGGCATCATGCTGGGCGGTGGTGGCGACGTGGGTGGGTTCGTAGTGGGCATCGGGCTCCTCGTGGGCCAGCGCGACGACCGCGCCGGCAGCCAGCCGCTCCAGCCACGCGGCCCACGCCTGCGGGGCGTCGGCGCGGGCCAGCATCTGCCCCACCACCGCGGCCCCGAGCAGGGGTTCGATCACCAGGGCCCGGCCCGCGCTTTCGAACACGGTGGCGATGTCAAAGCCGCCCCCGCCCAATCCCCCGGCAGACTCGGGCAGCAGCGCCGCGACGGCCCCCAGCTCCACCAGCCCGGCCCACAAGTCCACGTCGTACCCCTGGGGCGTGGCGGCCGCTGCATGGCGACGGTCGATGGGGTAGCGCTGCGCCAGATAGCAGTCCAGCGAGTCGGCCAGCATGCGCTGGTCATCGGTGAGCGAAAAGTCCATGGCGGGCCCTCCTCACAGGCCGAGCACCGTCTTGGCGACGATGTTTTTCTGGATCTCGTTGGAGCCGCCGAAGATCGACAGCTTGCGATAATTGAAATACTGCGCCGCGGCACTGGCCGCCCCGGCGGGACCGACCGCCTGATCGGCGCCCTCCAGCGTCAGCGCGGCCTCGATCCACGGCAGCGCGTAGGGGCCCACGGCGCGGCGGGTCAGGCTCAGGATCTCCTGCCGCACCTGCGTGCCCAGGATCTTGAGCAGCGAACTCTGCGGCCCCGGCGCACCGCCGCCGGCCACCGCCACCAGCACGCGCAGGTTGGTGGTCTTGAGGTTCTCCAGCTCGATTTCCACGCGCGCCAGCCGGGCGGCGAACAGCGGATCCTCGATCAGCGGCCGTCCGCCCTTGTGCACCGCACGCGCGATGACCTTGAGCCGCTCCAGCCCCGCGACCGAAAAGCCGATGCCGGCGATGTTGGTGCGCTCGTAGGTCAACAAATACTTGGCGATCGTCCAGCCCTGGTTCTCCGCGCCGACCAGGCGGTCCGCCGGCACGCGCACGTCGGTCAGAAACACCTCGTTGACCTCGTGCTCGCCGTCCAGCGTGATGATGGGCCGCACCTCCACGCCCGGGCTGTCGAGGTCGATGAGCAGAAAACTGATGCCCTCCTGCGGCTTGGCGTTGCGGTCGGTGCGCACGAGGCAAAACATCCGGTTGGCGTAGTGCCCCAGCGTCGTCCACGTCTTTTGGCCGTTGACGACGTAGTGGTCGCCGTCGCGCACCGCGGTGGTCTTGAGCGACGCCAAGTCCGAGCCGGCCCCCGGCTCCGAATAGCCCTGGCACCACCAGTCCGAGCCGTCCAGGATGCGCGGCAGCCAGTGGCGCTTCTGCGGCTCGGAGCCATATTTGATCAGCACCGGGCCCAGCATGTTGACGCCGAACGGCACGATGCGCGGCGCGCCGGCCAGCGCACATTCGTTTTCGAAAATAAAGCGCTGCACCGGCCCCCAGCCGGGGCCACCCCATTCGCGCGGCCAGTGGCTGGCCAGCCAACCCCGCGCGTGCAGGATGGCGTGCCAGCGCGCCATGTCGTCGCGCGTCAGGCGCAGGCCCTGCCGGACCTTGGTGGCCAGTTCGGGCGGCAGCTCGTCGCGCAGAAAGGCGCGCACCGCGTCGCGAAAGGCGCTCTCGTCGGGGGACAATCGCAAATCCATACAGGCTCCCAAGGCTACCGGCCCACGATTGTGCGCAGGCGCCGCGGACTGTGCCACAGGCGCCTGTCCAACGGGCGACGCCGGGCAGATCGGCCGATTTTGTCGCTATAATGCAGGGCTCACCGATCCCCGATAGCTCAGTCGGTAGAGCGCCGGACTGTTAATCCGTAGGTCCCTGGTTCGAGCCCAGGTCGGGGAGCCAAAAACACACCGCCAAGCCCGCCATCGCGCGGGCTTTGGTTTTTTGGCCCCCGATACCGACCAACCCCGGTATGCCCCTCACACCGATGAGCGCCAGCGCGCCAGCGCGCCAGCGTGCGCAGCAGCGCCGTATTGACGTGTGAGAGGGCGAAGCCTTCCTCCTGCATCCGGGCGGGCAGGTGTTGCGACTGCGCCGGGTCGGCCAGCCGCCGGGCCAGGTCCAGGTACACGCCGTACGGCCCCTCCCCTGCCAGCAGCGCCTCGGTGATCGCTTCGGACAGGGGCACGCGCTCCAAGGCCTGCGCCAGCGGCACGCGCAGCCAGCGATCCAGCGTGGAGAACAGCCCCGTGAGGTAGATTTCGGTGGCCAGTTCGTGTTGGGCACCGGCATCCATGAGCGTTTGCATCAACTGCGCACGCAGCACCAGGGCTTGGCGCACGGGCTGCAGATCGGGGTCGGACACCGCGCCGGGCAGCAGCCGGAGCAACGCATCGCGGAAACGCCGCTCGCCCAGCAACAGGACGGCCTGCCGCACACTGGACACCTCGCGCCCGGTGCCGAAGGCATCGCCGTTGACCAACTGCAGCAAGCGGTAGGTCAGCAGCACGTCGCTGTGCACCAGACCGATCACCGTCTCGATGGACGCCTCGCGCAGCAGGGCCTGCTGCACGCGCAACAGCGCGCCCTTGTCGACCCCCAGGGCACTTGCGGGGCGGGACGCCAGCGCATCGTCATCCGGCCAGCCCACCACCCCCCAGGCTTGGCGCACATCCAGGCAGTGCGCCGCGAGGGCGACTTGGCCGATCGCCCCATACAACTGTCCCGGCAGCACGGGGCTGTCGGCGGGCCGCTGCGCGGACAGGGCCTGTCGCACATGGTCGGGCCACAGGTGCAGTAGGTAGCGGAAGCGCTCGGCCGCGCTCCCGGTGAGGGGATGCGCACGGGCCAAGGGCAGGTTTTGCACCAGCCGGTGCCCCAGGCGCCGGGCCTGCGTCAGGGCCTGCAGCAGCTCCGGCGGCATGCGCGGGCCAAAGTCCGGCACCTCGAGCCAGACGTGATCCGGCGGCGACGCCGACAAGGCCTGCAAAACGGGACGCTGGTCGGCAAACGCCACCAGCAGGAATGGCGATCCCGCAGACCACCAGTCGGCCATCGCATGCAGCAGGTGGGGGGCATCGACGCCGTCGTCCAGCAGACGCACCTGCAGGCGTGCGCCGATCAGGCGCCGCCCGTCACCCCAGATCGGCTGATACGTGAAGACCGCGTGGTCCAGCGGATTGAAGCCCATGGCGCCGACACTGTAGCCGAAGTCAGCACCGCCGCCCACGCGACGGCCGTAGCGCCGTCAAGCTAGGTATTGGAACAGCGACAGCCGCTGCACCTGCGCATACGACGACAGCCCCGCCTGGTAGGCCAGCTGCTGCGTCTGAAAACGCGAGATCGCCTCCACCATGTCGAGGTCGGTCAGCTCGGACTGCTGCTCGATGTGGTAGTCCCCGCGCGCCTTCAGGGCGGTCTGCACGGCGTCGGCCCGGTTGAGCCAGTCGCCCAGCTGGCCGCGGGCGGAAAGCACGGCGTCGAGCCGCACGGTTAGATTGGCGTTCGCTTGGCCGAGCTCGGTGGCGAGTTGAGTCGCGGACAAGGCGGGGTTTTTCAGCGCGATGATGGCGCGATCGAGCGTTTCCCAGATGCTGTCGTTGGCCTGCGTCCCCGACGGGCCGAAAATCCGCTCGCCATCCAGGATATGGGGCAACGACGTCTCGGTTGGCGCACTTTGGCCGGCGACACCCTGCCACTGCACGATCCGGCTGTCGTTGCCATAGGTTTGCGGCGTCGGCGCGACGACGCTCTCCACGAACGGCTGCCCGCTCGTGTTGAGCGTTCCCTGCCCCATGAACAGCGGCCGCCCCAGCGTGTCCTGCGTGTTGGAAAGCGCCAGAATGCGCTCGCGGATGCCCTCCAGCTCGTCGGCGATGGTGCGGCGGTCGCTGGCGTTGAGCGCGCCGTTGCCCCCCTGCACGATCAGTTCCTTGGCGCGCAGATACAGGTCGTTGACGTCCCCAAGGGTGCTTTCACTCAGCTCGATGTTGCGCCGCGCCGCCTCCAGCGCGCGCTGGTCGGACTGGATGCGCTGCATGCGCGCCTGCTCGCGCTCGGCCAAGGCCGCGGCCGACGGGTCGTCGCTGATGCGGCGCACGCGCTTGCCGGAGGAGAGCTGGTCCTGCAGCTCCGCGAGCTGCGCGCCGCGCTGCTGCAGCCGGTTGATCGTGCTGTCGTAGCTGTAGGCCGTGGCCACGCGGTAGACGGTCGACATGATGGGCCTCGTCAACGGAAGGTGCTGATCAGCGTGTCGAAGATGGACTGCACGGTCTGCAGGTATTTGGCCGAGGCTTGATACGCCTGCTGGAACTGCAGCAAGCGCGCGGCCTCTTCGTCGAGGTTGACGCCGGCCTGGTTGGCGCGGCGCTGCTCGGCGTCGTCGGCCTGCGCCTTGGAAAAGCTGGCGCGCGTGGCAGCCTCGTTGACGCGGGAGGCGAGGTTGGAGAACACCGCCACATAGCCCTCCGACAGCTTGATGCTGCCGTCGAACATCACCTGGTCGCGCAGCGCCAGCATCGCCTGGGCGTTGCTGCCGTTGAACACAACCCCGGTGGGAGGGGTGTTCTGGAGCTGGAAGCCGTCGCCCGCATTGGGCTGCCCCCGCAGCGTGATCTTCACCTCCACCGTATCGGAACCCGAGGTGTAGGTGAAGGTCATCGGCTCGCCCGGCGTATACGCCACGGACGCGGGCGAAAACCCCGCCAGGGCAAAGGTGTTGGGCGCGATGAACGTCAGGTTGGCGGGCAGGGGCGGCGTGGCCCACGAGCCCGTCGTCACGGTGGCGGAGACGGCCTCGATCGTGGCGTTGCCGGTGTTGGAGGGGTTTTGCGACAGCGTCACCCGGCCGGCTGCGGCCAATTCCGCCGGCCGCGAGAGCGCCATGCGCAGCGAACCCGCGGCCGTGGCGCCGGGGGACAGCATGAAGCGATCCCCCGCCGCCGGTGAGGTCGGCACACTCAGCGTCAGCCCCTCCAGGGAGTAGCCGTTGACGGTGACCGGGGCGGCGGCGTTGGCCTGCCAGCCGCTGCCGTTCCAATACCACCCGTCGCTGCCGCGCCGGATCAGCGCTTGCGTTCCGGAGGTAAATTCCAGAATGTAATCCTCGGCCTTCAGCTGGGTCGGATCGGCCACCGTCGCGCTCACGCTGCCGCTGCCCGTGTTGGTGACCGCCGCTTTGCCCGCAAGCGAGCCGAATACCAGCAGATCCGCCCCCCCGTTGCCGAGCAGGTTCAGACCGCTTTGCTGCTGGCGGTTCACGGTCGTGGCCAGCGCCAACGCCATCCGCCCAAGTTCGGCCTGTGTGCCGATGACGTCGCGGTTGATGAAGTCCAGCAGGCCCTTGAGCTTGCCACCGCTCAAGAACTCGGACGGCACGTCGTAGGCACTCGCCCCTTGCACAAACTGCAGCTGTATCTGGCGGTCGCCATCCAGCTCGGCGCGCGACACGCGCAGTTCGGCCGCGCGGTTGCCCAGCACCAGCGGCAGGCTGCCGGCCACGAACACCGACAGCGTGCCGTCGTCGGCACGCAGCGTGGTCACCTGCACCTGATCGTTGAGCTGCGCGATCAGGCGATCGCGCTGGTCGAGCAGGTCGTTGGGGCTGGCGCCGGTGCCCTGGGTGCGCGCGATCGCGTCGTTGACGCTGGCGATCGCCTGTGCCAGGCGGTTGATCTCCTTGGTCACTTCGGTCGCCTGCAGGCGCGCACCGGTGGCGATCTCGTCGATGCGCGCGGCACCATCGCGGATGCGCGCGGCCAGCGCATCGAACTGGTCCAGCACCACCTGCCGCGCCGCGCTGTCGTTGGGGCTGGAGGCCACATCGGTCCAGGCGTTGAGCGCATCGTTGAGCAGCTTGCCCAGACTGCCGTCCCCCAGCGGAAAAAGCGACTCCACACCCTGCAAATACTGCAGGCGCACCTGGTCGGCCGCCGCGGTCGCGCGGGTGACGTTGGACTCCCGCGTCAAAAACGCGTCGTAGCCCACCCGGGTCACCGCCTCGATCTGCACCCCCTTGCCAAAATAGCCGCTGCCCATTTGCTGCCCGGGCACGGAGTTGAGCTCCACGCGCTGGCGCGTGTAGCCCTCGGTGTTGGCGTTGGCGATGTTGTGGCCAATGACCTGCAGCACGGCCTGGTTGGTGGTCAGCGCGCGGGTGGCGATGTTGAGGGCGCTCATGTTGCTCTCCCGCCCCTCACGCCAGGGCACGCTGCAACTGCAGCGTGGTGTTGATCACGCGGCTCAGCTTGGCCGCGTACTGCGGGTCGGTGGCGTAGCCGGCCTGCTGCAGCTGCTGGGCAAACGCCTGCGGCGAGTGCAGGTTGCGCACCACCGCCTGGTAGCGCGGGCTGCCGGTGATCAGCCGCGCATAGTCGCGGAACGCCTCGGCGTAGCTGTCGTAGGCGCGAAAGCGCTGCACCAGCTTGCGCGGCTGGCCGTCCACGTACTCGGTGGTGGTAACCTCGGCGACCTTGCCGGTCCAGCCCGGGCCGGCCTTGATGCCGAACAGGTTGTGCGAGTTGCCGCCGTCTGCAGTGCGGATTTCGCTGCGGCCCCAGCCGGTTTCGTGCGCGGCCTGGCCGATCATGAAGGCGGCCGGGATGCCGGTTTCGCGCTGCACCTGCTGCGCCGCGCTGCGGTGCTGCTCGACGAACGCGACCTGCGACACCGTCGGGCGCGGCACCGCCCCGGCGCTGGGGGGCGTCGTCGGGGTGGTGGTCGCAGGCGCAGCAGCCCCATCCGCTCCGCGCGGCCGCGCGGCGGGGTCGATCTGCTGCTGCAACTGGCGCTCGATCATCTCGCTCAGCCCCCCCGGCAGGCCGGTCATCTTGACCGCCCACTGCTCATCGAGCAGGTCCATGCCCAGGTCGGTGCCTTCGTTGTCCATCAGACCACTCTTCATCGTCGCCTCGCGCATCGACTTGAGCAGTTCGCGCATGAACAGCGCCTCGAACTGACGGGCGGTCTCCTTCAGCGCCGCCTTCGGGTCGCGGCCGGCGGCGCCCTTGAGGGCGTCGAGGCTGCGGGCATCCGCCGCCAGCCCGCGCGCGGCGTCGGCCCCCAGCGTGAAGCGCACATCGGCCACCATGTCAGATCACCTCCAGCTCGGCCTTCAGCGCGCCAGCCGCCTTGAGCGCCTGCAGAATGGCGAGCAAATCCTGTGGGGTGGCGCCCAGCTTGTTGAGCGCGCGCACCACGTCCGCCAGCTGCGCGGAAGCCTCTACCTCGATGATCTTGCCGCCGTCCTGCTGGACCTGGATGTCGGCCTTTTCCGTCACGACGGTCTGGGCCCCGGGAGGCGCAAACGGCGGCGGCTGGCTGACCTGCGGCGTGGCGCTGATGCTGATGGAGAGATTGCCGTGCGCGATGGCCGCCGGCGCCAGCTTGACGGCCTGGTTCAGCACCACCGAGCCGGTGCGGGCGTTGAAGACGACGCGCGCGGTCGGCGTGGCCAGCTCCACCGGCAGATCCTCCAGGCTGGCGAGGAACGCCACACGCTCGTTGGGGTCGCGCGGCGCGCGCACCTGCACCGTGCGGCCGTCCAGCGCCTGCGCGGTGCCGTCGCCGATGGCGCGGTTGATCGCCGCCGCCACGCGCGAGGCGGTCTGGAAGTCGTCCGCCCGCAGCGCCAGCGTGACCCCCTCGCCCAGCAGCAACGGCGTCGGCACGGTGCGCTCCACCAGCGCCCCGTTCGGGATGCGCCCGGCATTCAAGTGGTTGACAGTGACACTGCTGCCGCCCGCAGACGCCCCGGCCCCCGCCACCACCAGGCTGCCCTGCGCCAGCGCGTAGACCTGCCCGTCGGCGCCGCGCAACGGGGTTTGGATCAGCGTGCCGCCGCGCAGCGACTTGGCACTGCCGACCGACGACACCGTCACGTCGATCGTCTGCCCGGGCCGGGCAAACGCCGGCAGATCGGCGGTCACCAGCACCGCAGCGACGTTTTTCGGCTGTACTGTCACGCCCTGCGGCAGGCTGATGCCCATCTGCTGCATGAAGTTGGCCAGGCCACGCGTGGTGTAGGCGTTGTTGCCGTCACCGGTGCCGTCCAGCCCCACCACCAGGCCGTAGCCGACCAACTGGTTGCTGCGCACGCCCTGCACGGCAGCCACGTCCTTGACGCGCGTGGCCTGCGCCGGGACCGGCATCAGGGCCGAGGCGGCCATGATCGTCATGGCGGCCAGCAGCCCGCGGGGGAGAAAAGTCCATCGGTTCATCGCGCATCACCTCGTGAACCGATTGTGGAAAAACTTTAGAACGGCAAAAGCGTCAAAAAGAACCGTGCCAACCAGCCAAATGTTTGCGCATCGGCCGGCGCCCCGCGGCCGCGTGACAGCACGCGCACATTGGCCACCTGGGTGCTGGGCACGACGTTGCCTGGCTGGATGGCGCGCGGATCGACCGTGCCACTGAACTGCAGCACATCCACCGCCTGGTTGACGCCGATTTGCTTTTCGCCGATGACGACCAGGTGGCCGTTGGGCAGCACCTCGGTCACCACCGCGGTGATGGAGCCGCGGAAGGTGTTGCTGGCCTCGGTCTTGCCGTCGCCTTTGAAGGTGTTGCTGGACTTGGCGCCGGTGGTCAAATCGCCCAGGATGGAGGCCGGCGCAAACGGAAAGGCCGACACGCTCGCGCCGATGCCGCTTTCGCGCGCCACGTCGGTCTTGGCGCTCTGCGAGGCGGTGAGCGACTCGGTGATCTGGATGGTGAGCACATCGCCCGGCAGGCGCGCGCGATGGTCCTCGAAGCCCGGCCGGTACGCCACCGCTGTGAAGAGCGAACCACTGGGCGCTTCGGCCACGGCAGCGCGCATCTGCGGGTAGCGGATGCCGTCCTCGGGCGGTTTGGCCAGATCCACGTCCGGAATCTGGGACAGCGAGGCGCACCCCCCCAGCAGGGCGGCGGCAGCCACGGCAAACAGGCGGCGGGCGGCGTTCATGGCAAGGCTCCGGCAAGGATGGGGGTCACAGCTGCGTCAGGCGCTGCAGCATCTGGTCGGACGTGGTCACGGCCTTGGAGTTGAGCTCGTAGGCGCGCTGGGTCTGGATCATGTTGACCAGCTCCTGCACGACGTTGACGTTGGAGCTTTCCAGATAGCCTTGCAGCGTCTGCCCAAAGCCTTCGGCTCCCGGGGGCCCTTCGACGGGCGCCCCCGAGACCTGCGACTCGCGAAACAGGTTTTGTCCGGTGGGCTCCAGCCCGGCGGGGTTGATGAATTGCGCCAGCGTGATCTGCCCAATGGTCTGGACGGCGTCGCCCACGGTGGCGGTCACCGTACCGTCCTTGCCGATGGTCAGGGCACGGGCGTTTTGCGGCACCTGGATGGCGTCGGCTAACGGATAGCCCTGGTTGGTCACCAGCTGCCCCTCGGCATTGAGCTTGAAGCTGCCGTCGCGCGTGTAGGCGGTGCTGCCGTCGGGCATGGCCACCCGGAAAAACCCGTTGCCGTTGATGGCCACATCCAGGTTGTTGTCGGTTTGCTGAAGGTTGCCCTGGGTGTAGGTGCGCGCCGTGGCCACCGTGCGCACGCCCAGGCCGATCTGCAGCCCGGTGGGCAGCTCGGCGTTTTCGGTGGCGTTGCCGCCCACCTGCCGCAGGTTTTGGTAGATCAGGTCCTCGAACAGCGCCGTGCTGCGCTTGAAACCCGCCGTCGACACATTGGCCAGGTTGTGCGAGATGACGTCCAACTGCGTCTGCTGGGCCTGCATGCCCGTCTTGGCGATCTGAAGCGAATTGATCATGAGAATTCTCCCGCTCAGGCGTTGAGGCTGAGCAACTGCGCGGCGCTCTGGTCGTTCTTCTCGGCGTTTTGCAACATCCGCATTTGCACTTCGTACTGGCGCGTGGCCGCGATCATGTCCACCATGGCCTGGATGGGATCGACGTTGGAGCCCTCCAGCATGCCGTCGATCAGGGTGGCGTTCTGGTCGGCCGGCAGGGGCTGGCCGTCACCGCCCCGAAACAGCCCGTCCTCGCCGCGCACCAGCTTTTGGCCCGCCTCCGGGGTCACCAGCTTGAGGCGGCCGACCTCCTGCGGGGCTTGATCGCCCACCTTGGCGGTGACGGTGCCGTCGCGCCCGATGCGCACCTGCGCCCCCTCGGGGATGGTGAGCGGCGCGCCCCCGGTCCCCAGCATTGGCAGACCATTGAAGCCGACCAGGTTGCCCTGGGCATTCACCTGCAACGCGCCGGCGCGGGTGTAGGCCTCGGTGCCATCCAGGGCCTGGATGGCGAAGAAGGCGTTGCCCACGGCGGCCACATCCAGCGGGCGCCCAGTGTTTTGCATCGGCCCCGCCTTGTCCAGGTAGCCTGGCGTCGCTTCCAGCGCATGCACCCGCGTCGTCGTCCCCTCGCCCTGCAGGGGCACCGCGCGAAACGTCGACAGTTCGGCCCGAAAGCCAGTGGTGGTGACGTTGGCCAGGTTGTGCGCGATGACCTGATGGCGCTGCATCGCCGCGGACGCCCCGGACAGCGTGGTGTAGATGACGCGGTCCATGCCTTACTCCTCGCGACCTCAGCGCAGGTTGACCAGCGTCTGTTGCACCTGGTCCTGCGTCTTGATCGTCTGCGCATTGGCCTGGTAGTGCCGCTGTGCCACGATCATGTTGACCAGCTCCTGCGTCAGGTCGACGTTGGACTCCTCCAGGGCGCCAGAGCGGATCAGGCCGAAGCGGCCGGACAGCGGTTGACCGATGATGGGGTCACCCGACGCCTGCGTCTTCTGCCAGTACCCGCCGTTGACGGGCTGCAGACCTTGAACGTTGCGGAAGCGGGTCAGCATGATCTGACCGTTGGCCTGGCTTACCCCGTTGGAATAGCGGGCCGTGATGACACCGTCCTCCCCCACGTTAATCGAGGTGAGCTCGCCAGAGGGGTAGCCGTCTTGGGCGACCTCGTAAACCGCAAACTTGGAGCCAAACTGCGTGACCGTGGCCGCTGCGGGGTTGGTGGGATCGCCAAAATTCAGCGCCACATCGATGTTCGTGGCGGGCAGCCCGGCCGTGGCGTTGACCGCGCCAGCCGCAATCAAGATGTTGGTCAGCGACAGCGGCAGCGTGGGCCTGCCGGTCACCGGATTGAACGAGATCGTTCCCAGATTGGTTTCCGTGGCCGGAGCACCCGGCGGATCGGTGGGCTGATAAACGGAGACGACATCCCAGGCGTTGGCCGCCGTCTTCACGAAATAGAGCTGCACCGGAATCGCATTGCCCAGGGTGTCGTACACATTCATGGACGTGCCGAACTCCTTGTTGGCTGGCGTCAGCGGTGTACCGACCGTTTGCACGTCGGCCCGCGAGTCCAGATTCATCGTCAGCTTGAGTTCCGTCGACGTCTCGGGGTCGATGTTCTTGCCGGTCGGCAGATTCAACGGGACCGGCTCCACCGACGTCGGCTTGCCGCTGGTGTCGGTTTGATAGCTGTCGCATCCCGGATGATCACATAATACCCAGCCGCCGTGGATACCTGCTG
>NZ_DAISXZ010000034.1:0-22364 GCF_036825565.1 Tepidimonas sp.
GTGGGGGGGGCCGGCATCGCGGGCATCGGATCGTCCTCGGGCGCAGCCGGTTCAGGCGGCCGCCCTCTGTGCGAGCAGCCGGGCCTGCAGCGCGTCTGCCACGGCCAGCCCGGCCTTCAGGCCGTCCTCGTGGAAGCCGTAGCCGGTCCACGCACCGCAGTACCAGGTGTGCCAATGCCCCTGCAGGCGCGGCACGGCGCGTTGCGCGGCGATCGCGGGGCCGTCAAATACCGGGTGGTGGTATTCGAACTCGGCCAGTATGCGCTCGGCCGCGATCGGCCGCACGGGGTTGAGCGACTCCACCACGGGCTGGGCGAAGGGCAAGGGCTGCAGCACGTTCAGCCAGTAATGCAAGCAGACCTGCGATGACTCGCGCTGCGCGTCGGGGGCGCGCTCGTAGTTCCAGGCCGACCAGACGGCCCGCCGCCGTGGCAGCACCGCAGTGTCGGTGTGCAGCACGGCGCGGTTGGGCTGGTAGCGGATGGCACCCAGCACCGCCCGTTCTTGGACGCTGGGGTGGGCCAGCAGCGCCAGCGCCTGGTCGCTGTGGGTGGCGATCACGACCTCATCAAAGCGCTCGGCCCCCGCGTCGGTGAACACCGTGGCGCCGGCCACGTCCCGCTCGATGCGACGCACGGGCGTGGCGCGCCGGGCGTCCGGGATGCGTGCGACGATGCGCTCCACATACTGCCGCGCGCCCCCGGCGACGGTGTGCCACTGTGGCCGGTCGTTGACCTGCAACAGCCCATGGTTGTGGCAGAAGCGAATCATCGTGGCCACGGGAAAGCGCAGCATCTGGTCGGTCGGGCAGCTCCAGATGCAGCCGATCATCGGCAAAAAATACCAGTCGCGAAACGCTGCGCCAAATCCGTGCGCCTGCAAAAACTCCCCAAGCGGCTGCTGCAGATCGGTGTCGCGTCCCCGTTCGGCCAGCCGGGTGCATAGGCGGTTGAAGCGCAGCAGATCGGCCAGCATCCCCCAAAACCGAGGGCGCGCCCAGTTGCGCCGCTGCGCAAACAGGGTAGCCAGCGACGCGCCGCCCCATTCGAGGGCTGGGCCGCGCGCGCCGGCCGGCACCTGCACCGAAAACGACATGTCCGACGGCGCCGTCGGCACGCCCAGCTCCGCCAGCAGCGCGATCAGGTTCGGATAGGTGCGCTCGTTGAACACCAGAAAGCCCGTGTCCACGCCGTGGGTGACCGGTCGGCCCTGCGCATCGGGCAGGGTCACGTCCACCGTGTGCGTGTGCCCGCCGAAGTAGTCGTTGGCCTCGAACAGGGTGACATGAGCCTGGTGGCGCAGGCGGTGCGCGACCGCCAGGCCCGAAATGCCCGATCCGACGATGGCGACCTTCATCTGCAACCTCCTGCGCGGGAGCGGACCCACACGCTGTTTTGTCCTAGACAAAACCCATTGTATGCTGCATGGACTCTTTGTGCATGTGCAGGTTCCCGCCATGGATGTTGCCTCCTTGTCCCCTTCGCCCTCCGCCGGTGTGCCGGTGGCCCTGTGGGCCATCGCCGATGTGGAGCGTGAAACGGGCATCGGCAAGGACACTTTGCGCGTATGGGAGCGTCGCTACGGCTTTCCCGTGCCGCGGCGGGATGAGCGTGGCGACCGGCTCTACGATGCCGATCAGTTAGGCCGACTGCGCCTGATTCGTCGGTTGCTGGACGCCGGCCACCGCCCCGGTCGGGTGGTGGGCCTGCCGCGCGAGGCTCTGGAGGCCTTGGCGGTGTCCGCGGTGGGGCAGGGTTCGGTCGTGCTGAAGCGGTCACCCGACGACGATGGCGTGCTGAGCGGCCCGGGCGTGGACGAGCTGGCGCCTTGGATGGCGTGGTTGCGCCACGACCAGACCCTGCGGCTGCGCGAGGCGTTGCGCGAGTCGGTGCGCGTGCGCGGGCTCGCCCAGACCGTCGAGGCGGTGGTTGCCCCGCTGTGTGTGGCGGTTGGCCACGCTTGGCTGCGCGGCGAGATTGCGGTGTACCAGGAGCACCTGTTCACCGAGGCGGTGCAAGCCACGCTGCGCGAGGCCATCGCCCGCACCGACGAGACCAACCCTGCCGGTCCGCGGCCGCCGCGCGTGCTGCTGACCACGGCTGCGGGGGAGCAGCATCAACTTGGGTTGCTGATGGCGGAGTGCTTTCTGGCCCTGGAAGGCTGCGACCGCCTGCCGCTGGGGGTGTGCACGCCGGTGGCCGAGATCATCGACGCCAGCGCGCGGACGGGGGCCGACGTGGTCGCCCTCAGCTACAGCGACTACGCCAGTCGGCGCGATGTCATCGACACCGTGGTGCAGTTGCGCGAGGGGCTGGCGGCGCCGGTGGAACTGTGGATCGGCGGGGCCGGGGCGGCCCGCGACCCGCGCCGGTTGCCGCCGGGTGTTGTCGTGTTGCGTCGGGCGGCCGACGCCGCCGCCCAGGCGCGCCTGTGGCGCCAACGCCGCGGCCTGGCGTGATGCGGCGGTGCCGACGGCCGCCCGTCGGCGCCGGGGCCGCGGTTGGCAATGTTAGAGGTCAACTCCCCGTCGCCGGTGGCGCGGCCGGCCGGCGCAGCGGCCGGTCCTCGAACTCGGTGTTGAGCACCACGGTGCTCGTGGTGCGGGCCACACCCGGAATCGCCTTGATTTGGTAGAGCAGGTCTTCCAGCGCCCGGGCGTGTGTGGTGCGGATCTTGGCGACGAAGTCGTACTCCCCTGCCACGCTGTGCAGTTCCAGCACCTCGGGCATCTCGCGCAGGCGCGGGGCCACCTCCCGGCAGTGGACCCCGCCGTCGTTGCGGATCGCGACGAAGGCCGTGAAGTGCAGCCCTAGCCGCTGCGGGTCGATGCGCAGCGAAAAACGTTCGATCACCCCGCGCTCGACCATCTTGCGCACCCGCTCGTGGACCGCGGCGGTGGATAGGCCCACCTCGTTGGCCACATCGGCATAAGAACGACGGCTGTCTGCGCTCAAGGCCGTAAGAATTCCGATGTCGATGTCGTCGAGCTGAATGTTTGCTTGCATGGCGGTCGTTTGTCGGTCAAAATACGGTTCGGCCGTCGATGGCCGGAAATTATCCGATCAGGAAACCGATCATGCAAACGTTTTCCAGTCTTCCAGCGGGCCGTTGGCGCCCGCTCGCCGCCCTGTCCGTCGTCTACATCGTCTGGGGCACCACCTACTATGCCCTGGGGGTGGCCATGCGCACGCTGCAGCCGGTCCTCATGACGGGGCGCGCTTCCTCATCGCTGGGGCGGTGATGCTGGCGCTGGCGCAGTGGCGCGGGCAGGCGTGGCCAACCCGGCGCGAATGGGTCGGCTGCGCCCTGATCGGCATCCTGATGGCGTTTGCCGCCATGGCCCTGGTCGTGCTCGCGCAGCATCAGGGGATAGGCTCCGGCCTCATGGCCACGGTGGTCACGACCATGCCCATGTGGCTGGCGTTGTGGACGCGCCTGGGCGGCGAGCGCGTGCCAGGCACGAGCTGGGCCGGGCTGGCGCTGGGGGCAGTGGGTGCCGGGCTGTTGGCGCTGGAGGGCGACTTTGGCGCCACGCCGCTGGGCGCGCTGTTCGCTTTTGCCGCGCCCCTGTGTTGGAGCATCGGGTCGTATGCCTCGCGCCGCCCTCAGCGTCGCAGCGTGGCGGCTTCAGCCCGCGGGCTCCAGCGGCAGCAGTGCGCCGTAGCGCTCGGCCAAAAAGCGTTCGCCCTGCTCCAACACGAAGTACCGAAACGCCTCCGCCGCGGGCGACAGCAGCTTGGCCAGCGTGTGCACCACATGCCAGGCGCGCACCACGGGCGTGCCCTCAACGTCTAGCCTGGCGATGAGCCCGTGCTGCAACTCCACGCGCAGGGTGTGCAGCGACAGCAGGCTCAGCCCCAGCCCCGCCATCACCGCTTGCTTGACGGCCTCGTTGCCGGGCAGTTCCATCACGATGCGGAGCTCCTGCCGGTGCCGCTCGAAGAAACCATCGAACACCGCCCGCGTGCCGGAGCCGTGCTCGCGCGCGATGAAGCCGTAGGGCAGCAGCGACTGCACCGTTGGATGCCCGATGCGCAGCAGCGGGTGGTCGATGGGGGCGACGAAGATGTGGGGATGGGCGCCAAACGGCTCGGCCCGCACATTCAACTCGTTGGGGGGGCGGCCCATGATGGCGATGTCGACCTCGGCGTTGCGCAGCATCTGCACGAGCTGCTCGCGGTTCCCGATGGCCAGACGCACATCCAGTCCCGTGTGTTCGCGGGTGAATTCGGCCAGCAGCGCCGGTACGAAGTACGTTGCCGTGCTCAGCAAGCCGATGGTGAGCGTGCCTGTCTCCAGCCGCTGCAGGCGCGCGGCGGCGTCCTCGGCGTCCTTGAGTGTCGCCAGCACCTTGCGGGCATAGACCAGCATGTATTCGCCGGCTGTGGTCAACGACACGCGCCGCCCCTGGCGCTCGAACAGCGGTAGGCCGACGTGCCCCTCCAACTCCTTGATCTGCATGGTCACGGCCGGGGGCGTGAGGTGCAGTGACTCCGCCGCGCGGGCAAAGCTCAGGTGCTTGGCTACCTCGGCAAACACGCGGAGCTGGCGGAAGGTGGCGTTGCGCATGACGTTAAGTATTCTCTGAATCAAAAATAAAACAACCGTGAATTTACCTTATGTAATTGGATACTTATAGTTGATCCCAGACACCGGAAGCGCGACCCGTCGGGGTCTGCCGGTGGCACGGAGGTTTCCCATGCTGTCTGCGCTCATCTTCGACGTCGACGGCACGCTCGCCGATACCGAGCATGCCCATCTGGCGGCCTTCAACGCGGCCTTCGCGGCCGAGGGGCTGGACTGGCGCTGGGATGAGGCGCTCTACACCGAGTTGCTCACCGTCTCCGGCGGCAAGGAGCGCCTGCGCCACTATTGGCAACTGGTGCACCCGCAGGTGCAGGACATCGATGGCACGGCCCTGCAGGCCCTCATCGATCGGCTGCATGAGGTCAAGACCGCCGTCTACGAACAGGCGGTGCTCGACGGTGCGGTGCAAGTGCGCCCCGGCGTGCTCGCCCTCATCGAAGCGGCTCGCACCGCCGGGCTGAAGCTGGCGATCGCCACCACGACCTCGCCGGTCAACATCGCGGCCCTGCTGCGCGCCGCGATCGGGCCGGACTGGCGGCAAACCTTCGCGGTGGTGGAAGATGCCTCCACCGCACCGCGCAAAAAGCCCGACCCGCAGGTCTACCGCCAGACGCTGCAGCGCCTGGGGCTGCCGGCCCAGCGCTGCCTGGCCTTCGAGGACTCGGCCAACGGCCTGCAAGCCGCCAACACCGCTGGGCTGGCTACCGTGGTCACCCCCAACACCTTCACGGCGCACCACGATTTTGCGGATGCGCTGCGCGTTTTGCCCTCGCTGGCGGGGGTGACGCTGGCCGATCTGCAGTCATGGCACGCCGCCACACTCGCCCAGCCGGCCGCGGCGGCCTGAGTGCGCCGAGCGTTCCGCAAGCGTCCTGTCTTTCCGCGTCATCCGACACCCGAGAGTGCCCCCATGCCCCTGTCTCGACGTACCACGCTCACCCAGTTCCTGATCGAGCAGCGCCGCCGTTTCCCCAGCGCCAGCGGCGACTTCAATGCCCTGGTGCTGGACGTGGCGCTGGCGTGCAAGGCGATCGCGCGCAGCGTTGCCTTCGGCGCGCTGGGCGGCGTGCTGGGCGCGCAGTCCGGCTCGATCAACGTGCAGGGCGAGGAGCAGAAAAAGCTCGACGTCATTAGCAACGAGCTGTTCGTGCGCGCCAACGAGTGGGGCGGTCACCTGGCCGGCATGGCCAGCGAGGAGATGGACGAGCCTCACAACATTCCGTCCATCTATCCGCGCGGCAAGTACCTGCTGGTGTTCGACCCGCTGGACGGCTCCAGCAACATCGACGTCAACGTCTCGGTCGGCAGCATCTTCTCGATCCTGCGTGCGCCGCAGGATGTCATCGACAGCGGCCGTGACGTGACGGCGGCGGACTTCCTGCAACCCGGCTGCCAGCAGCTGGCCGCCGGCTACGCGCTCTACGGCCCTTCGACGATGCTGGTGCTGACAGTGGGCACCGGCGTGCATGGCTTTACGCTCGACCCCAACCTCGGTGAATTCCTCCTCTCGCACCCGGACATTCGCGTGCCGGAGGATACGCAGGAATTTGCGATCAACGCTTCCAACAGCCGCTTCTGGGAGCCGCCGGTCAAGCGCTATGTCGATGAGTGCCTGGCCGGCAAGACCGGCCCGCGCGGCAAGGATTTCAACATGCGCTGGATCGCCAGCATGGTGGCCGAGGCGCACCGCATCCTGATGCGCGGCGGCGTCTTCCTCTACCCCCGCGACACCAAGGATCCGTCCAAACCGGGCCGGTTGCGCCTGCTGTACGAGGCCAATCCCGTGGGCTTCATCATGGAGCAAGCCGGCGGGCGTGCCAGCACCGGGCGCGAACCCATCCTGACCGTGCAGCCGACTTCGCTGCACCAGCGCATCGGCCTGGTGTTCGGCAGCAAGAACGAGGTCGAGCGCATCGAGCGCTACCACCGCGAGCCGACGCCGCTGAAGGACGACAACCCGCTGTTTGGCGAGCGCTCGCTGTTTCGCGACTAAGGCCGAGCGCCGGTCACCGGATTCGCATACGACCCGAGGAGAACCCTTGCCATGTCCGAGAAGCATCCAATCATCGCCATCACCGGCTCCTCCGGCGCCGGCACCTCCACCGTGACGCGGACCTTCCAGAACATCTTCCGTCGCGAGGGAGTCAAGGCTGCCATCATTGAGGGCGACAGCTTCCACCGCTACGACCGCAAGGAGATGCGCCAGCGCATGGCGGAAGAGGAGGCCAAGGGCAACCGCCACTTCAGCCACTTCGGGCCCGAGGCCAACCTGTTCGAGGAACTGGAAAACCTCTTCAAGACCTACGCCGAGTCCGGCCGCGGCCGCAGCCGCAAGTACCTGCACAACGAGGAGGAAGCCGCCCCGTACAGCCAGGAGCCTGGCACCTTCACGCCGTGGGAGGACCTGCCCGAGGACACCGACATGCTGTTCTACGAGGGTCTGCACGGCGCCGTCGTCACCGACAAGGTCAACGTCGCGCAGTATCCGGACCTGCTGATCGGCGTGGCGCCGTCGATCAACCTGGAGTGGATCCAAAAGCTGATCCGCGACAAGACGCAGCGCCGCTACAGCCAGGAGGCGGTGGTCGACACCATCCTGCGCCGCATGCCGGAATACGTCAACTACATCTGCCCGCAGTTCGCGGTGACGCATGTCAACTTTCAGCGCGTGCCGGTCGTCGACACCTCCAACCCTTTTATCGCGCGCGACATCCCCACCGCCGACGAGAGCATGGTCGTCATCCGCTTCGCCAAGCCCAAGGGCATCGACTTCCCCTACCTGCTGTCGATGATCGACGGCTCCTGGATGAGTCGGGCCAACACCATCGTCGTGCCCGGCGGCAAGATGGAGCTGGCGATGCAGCTGATCTTCACCCCCTTCATCTGGCGCATGATGGACCGGCGCAAGCGCGCGCTGGGCCTGGCCTGACGGCCCCGCGCCCGCCCCTTCGACCAGAGCCAAGCACGACCTGACATGAAGCTGAGCGACCTTCCCGAGCGCGCCGCCCCGACGCCGGAGCTGGCCCGCCGTATGGCCAACGCGATCCGTATGCTGGCGGTGGACGCCGTCGAGCAGGCCAAGAGCGGCCACCCCGGCGCCCCGATGGGCATGGCCGAGATCGCCGAGGTGCTGTGGAGCCGCCATCTCAAGCACAACCCGGCCAACCCGGCCTGGGCCGACCGCGACCGCTTCGTGCTGTCCAACGGCCACGGCTCGATGCTGATCTACGCGCTGCTGCACCTGAGCGGCTACGACCTGCCGATCGAGGAGCTCAAGGCCTTTCGCCAGCTGCACAGCCGGACGCCGGGCCACCCCGAGGTCGGCATCACCCCGGGCGTGGAGACCACCACCGGGCCGCTGGGGCAGGGCATCGCCAACGCGGTCGGCATGGCGCTGGCCGAGAAGCTGCTGGCCGCCGAGTTCAACCGCCCCGGCCACACCATCGTCGACCACCACACCTACGTGTTCCTCGGCGACGGCTGCATGATGGAGGGCATCAGCCACGAGGTCTGCTCGCTGGCCGGCACGCTGCGCCTGCCCAAGCTGATCGCCTTCTACGACGACAACGGCATCTCGATCGACGGCCACGTCGAAGGCTGGTTCGCCGACGATACGCCGACGCGCTTCGAGGCCTACGGCTGGCACGTGATTCGCAACGTCGACGGCCACGACGCCGAGGCGGTGGACGCCGCGATCCGGCTGGCCAAGGCGCAGGCGCGCCGCCCGGACGGCAAGCCCACGCTGATCTGCTGCAAGACCGTGATCGGTCAAGGATCGCCGAACAAGGCCGGCACGCACGACGTGCACGGTGCGGCGCTCGGCGCCGCGGAGGTCGCCGCCACGCGCGCCGCGCTCGATTGGCCGTACGCGCCGTTCGACATCCCGGCGGAGATCTGTGCCGCGTGGGACGCGCGCGCCCACGGCGCGGCGGCCGAGGCCGCCTGGCGCCAGCGCTTCGCCGCCTACGCCGAGGCCCACCCGGAACTGGCCGCCGAGTTCGAGCGCCGCATGCGCGGGGAGCTCAAGCCCGAGCTGGCCGAGCGCCTGCCAGCGCTGCTGGATGCCGCCGCCGCGCGCACCGACGCCGTGGCCACGCGCAAGGCCAGCCAGCTGGCTCTGGATGCGCTGGCGCCGCTGATCCCGGAATTTTTCGGCGGCAGCGCCGACCTGACCGGCTCCAACCTCACCAATTTCAAGGGCTGCACTATCGCCGGGCGCGACCGCTGGGGCAACCACCTGAGCTATGGCGTGCGCGAATTCGGCATGGCCGCGATGATGAATGGGATCGCCCTGCACGGCGGCTACCTGCCGTACGGTGGCACCTTCCTCACGTTTAGCGACTACAGCCGCAACGCCATTCGCATGGCGGCGCTGATGAAGCAGCGCGTCGTGCACGTGTTCACGCACGACTCGATCGGCCTGGGCGAGGACGGCCCGACGCACCAGAGCGTGGAGCACGTGCCGAGCCTGCGCCTGATTCCGCAGTTGGACGTCTGGCGCCCGGCCGACGCCTTGGAAACGCTGGTGGCCTGGGCGGCGGCGGTGCAGCGTCGCGACGGTCCCTCGGCGCTGTGTCTGTCGCGCCAGAACCTTCCGGTGGTGACGCAGCGCGCGCATGCCGACGGCGCCGCGCGCGGCGGTTACGTGCTGAAGGACATGGACGGCGCGCGCGCGGTGATCGTCGCCACCGGTTCGGAAGTCGCGATCGCCCTGAAGGCTCAGGAGCTGCTGGCCGCCGAAGGCATCCCGACGCGCGTCGTCTCGATGCCGAGCACCACGGTGTTCGATCGCCAAGATGCCGCTTATCAAGATGCCGTGCTGCCCCCGGCGCTGCCGGCAGTGGCGGTGGAGGCGGCGCATCCGGACTTCTGGCACAAATACGTCGGCCGCCGCGGCCGCGTGGTCGGCATCGACCGCTTTGGCGAGTCGGCCCCGGCACCGGCGCTGTATGAGTACTTCGGTCTGACCCCGGCCAAGGTGGCGCAGGCCGTGCGCGAGGTGCTGGCGTGAGCGCGCCGGCACGCACCGCGCTGCCGTTCGACCTGATGCTGTTCGACCTGGACGGCACGCTGGTCGAGACCGCGCCGGAGATCGCCGATGCCGTCAACGACACCCTGACCGAGCTAGGGCTGCAGCCGGCCACGCTGGAGCAGGTGACGCGCTGGATCGGCCACGGCACGCGCGAGTTGCTGGTGCAGGCGCTGGCCGCGCGCCAGGGCCGCAGCGCCGACGCCGTGCGCGGCGATCCGGGCTTCGCGGCGGCGGAGGCGGTGTTTCAGCGCCACTACGAGGCGCGCTGCGGCACCCGCAGCCACCCCTACCCGCGGGTGGTGGAGGCGCTGCAAGCGCTGCGCGCCGCCAGCGTGCGCCTGGTCGTCGTCACCAACAAGGAGGCGCGCTACACCGCCCGCGTGCTGCAGGCGCACGCGCTCACCGGGCTGTTCGACCGCGTCATCAGCGGCGACGTACTGCCCGTCAAGAAGCCCAACCCGCTGGCCGTGGCCGACAGCCTGTTGCGCTACGGGGTGGACCGCAGCCGCGCGCTGCTGGTGGGCGACTCGTCGATCGACGTGGCCACCGCGCGCCATGCCGGCATCGCCGTCTGGTGCGTGCCGTACGGCTACAACATGGGCGAGCCCATCGAGGCTTGCGCGCCCGACCGCGTGATCGCGGACTTCGGCGCGCTGATGCCGGCCACGCTGCAGGCGGCCGCCGCCGCGGTCAGCGGTTGATCCCCTTTCACCCCATTTCCCATTGGAACCGGGCTTTCCATAAGAACCACGAGGAGTAAGCACCCATGACCATTCGCGTCGGCATCAACGGTTTCGGCCGCATCGGCCGCATGGTGTTTCGCGCCGCGCTGCGCAACTTCCAGGGCGACATCGAGATCGCCGGCATCAACGACCTGCTGGAGCCGGACTACCTTGCCTACATGCTGAAGTACGACAGCGTGCACGGCCGCTTTCAGGGCGACATCGCGGTGGAGGGCAACACCCTGGTGGTCAACGGCCGGCGCATCCGCCTGACCGCCGAGCGCGACCCGGCCAATCTGCGCTGGGGTGACGTCGGCGCCGACGTGGTGATCGAGTCCACCGGCATCTTCCTCGACGACGCCGGCGCGCGCAAGCACCTGCAGGCCGGCGCCAAGCGCGTCATCATGAGCGCGCCCAGCAAAGACGACACGCCGATGTTCGTCTACGGCGTCAACCACGGCAGCTACGCCGGCCAGGACATCATCTCCAACGCCAGCTGCACCACCAACTGCCTGGCGCCGCTGGCCAAGGTGGTGCACGACCAGTGGGGCATCAAGCGCGGCCTGATGACCACGGTGCACGCCGCCACCGCAACGCAGAAGACGGTGGACGGCCCCTCCAACAAGGATTGGCGCGGTGGCCGCGGCATCCTGGAGAACATCATCCCCAGCTCCACCGGTGCGGCCAAGGCGGTCGGCAAGGTCATCCCGAGCCTGAACAAGAAGCTGACCGGCATGGCCTTCCGTGTGCCGACCAGCGACGTCTCGGTGGTGGACCTGACCTGCGAGCTCGAAAAGCCCGCCACCTACGACGAGATCTGTGCGGCGATGAAGGCGATGGCGGCCAAGCCGGTGGCCGAGGGTGGCCTAGCCGGCGTGCTCGGCTACACCGAGGACAAGGTGGTGGCCACCGACTTCCGCGGCGAGGTCTGCACCAGCGTGTTCGACGCCGAGGCCGGCATCCAGCTCGACCCGACCTTCGTCAAGCTGGTCGCCTGGTACGACAACGAGTGGGGCTACTCCAACAAGTGCCTGGAGATGGCGCGCGTGGCCGGCCGCTCGCTGTGAGGTTTGCCACGCCGAACCCTCCCGACGACAGGATGCCCAAGGCCCCGGCATGCGCCGGGCCCGCTGGAGCCGGAGCCGAACCGATGGACTTCATCCGCTTTGCCGATCTGTGCGCCCAGGGCCAAGCCCAGGGCAAGCGCGTTTTCATCCGCGCCGATCTGAATGTGCCGCTGGCCTTCGAGGAGGGCGTGGCGTGCATCTCCGAGGACACCCGCATCCGCGCCTCCGTGCCGGCGATCCGCATGGCCCTGGAGGCCGGCGCTGGCGTCATGGTGACCTCGCACTTGGGCCGCCCGACCGAGGGTCAGCCCAAGCCCGAGGACACGCTTGCGCCGGTGGCCGCTCGCCTCAGCGAGCTGCTCGGCCAGCCGGTGCCGCTGATCCAGCGCTGGGTCGATGTCGGCTTCACGGTGGCGCCTGGCCAGGTGGTGCTGCTGGAAAACTGCCGCCTCAACCAAGGCGAGAAGAAAAACAGCCCTGAGCTGGCGCGCAAGATGGCGGCCCTGTGCGACATCTTCGTGCACGACGCCTTTGGCACCGCGCACCGCGCCGAGGCCAGCACCTACGGCATCGCCGAGTACGCGCCGGTGGCCTGCGCCGGACCGCTGCTGGCAGCCGAGATCGACGCCATCACGCGCGCGTTGGAACAGCCGGCGCGCCCGCTGGTGGCCATCGTCGCCGGCTCCAAGGTTTCCACCAAGCTGACCATCCTGCAGTCGCTGGCGCAAAAAGTCGACCGCCTCATCGTCGGCGGCGGCATCGCCAACACCTTCATGCTGGCCGCGGGCCTGCCGGTTGGCAAGAGCCTGGCCGAGCCCGATCTGGTCGGCGAGGCCAAGGCCGTCATCGCAGCGATGAAGGCGCGCGGCGCCGAGGTGCCGATCCCGGTCGACGTGGTGGTGGCGCCGGAGTTCAAGGCCGATGCGCCGGCCACCGTCAAGCCCGCCGCCGAGGTCGGCGAGGGCGACATGATCCTCGACATCGGCCCGCAGACCGCCGCGCAGTTGGCCGCGCTGCTGGAAAGCGCAGGCACCATCGTCTGGAACGGCCCCGTGGGTGTGTTCGAATTCGCCGCGTTCGAGAATGGCACACGCACCCTGGCGCAGGCGATTGCGCGCTCGCGGGCGTTTTCGATCGCCGGTGGCGGCGACACGCTGGCGGCGATCGCCAAGTATGGCATCGAGAAGGATGTGGGCTACATCTCCACCGGGGGCGGCGCCTTCCTGGAGGTGCTGGAAGGCAAGACGCTGCCGGCCTTCGAAATCCTGCAACGCCGCGCGCGCGGCTGACCTGCTTTTTCCCCGAGGAGCAACGCTATGTCATTGATCACACTGCGCCAACTGCTGGACCATGCCGCCGAGCACGGCTACGGCCTGCCGGCTTTCAACGTCAACAACATGGAGCAGATCCATGCCATCATGCAGGCGGCCGACGCGGTGGACAGCCCGGTCATCCTGCAAGGCTCGGCGGGGGCGCGTTCCTACGCCGGGGAGCCGTTCCTGCGCCACCTGGTTGCCGCGGCGGTCGAGGCGTACCCGCACATCCCGATTTGCATGCACCAGGACCACGGCGCCTCGCCGGGCGTGTGCATGCGCTCGATCCAGTCGGGCTTCAGCTCGGTGATGATGGACGGCAGCCTGCTGGAGGACGGCAAGACCCCCGCCAGCTACGAGTACAACGTGCGCGTCACACGCCAGGTGGCCGACATCGCGCACGCCTGCGGCGTGTCGGTGGAGGGTGAGCTGGGCTGCCTGGGCAGCCTCGAGACCGGCAAGGCCGGCGAAGAGGACGGCCACGGCGCCGAGGGCGAACTCGACCACTCGATGCTGCTGACCGATCCGGACGAGGCGGCCGACTTCGTGCAGAAGACCCAGGTCGATGCGCTGGCGATCGCCATCGGCACCAGCCACGGCGCTTACAAGTTCACGCAGAAGCCCACCGGCAAAGTGCTGCGCATCGACCGGGTCAAGGCCATCCACGCCCGCATCCCGAACGTCCACCTGGTGATGCACGGCAGCTCCAGCGTGCCGGAGGACTGGCTGGCCATCATCAACACCTACGGCGGCGACATGGGCACCACCTACGGCGTGCCGGTCGAGGAGATCGTCGAGGGCATCAAGCATGGTGTGCGCAAGGTCAACATCGACACCGACCTGCGCATGGCCGCCACCGGGGCGATCCGCAAACACCTGGCCGAAGACCGCAAAAATTTCGACCCGCGCAAATTCTTCAAGGCCGCGACCCAGGCGATGAAGGCCATTTGCCAGGCGCGCTACGAGGCCTTCGGCAGCGCCGGCATGGCCAGCCGCATCGGCAAGGTTTACAGCCTGGACGCCATGCGCCAGCGGTACGAAAAAGGCGAGTACGCACCCCGGGTGTCCTGAACGGCGGCCACCGCGCGACGGCGGCTCGGGCGAGAATTCGCCCATGATTCCGATCAAGACCGAATCCGCGTGGCGGGGCACGGCCGACTGCAAGACGTGTGGCGTTCGCGACATGGTGCTGTTTGCCGACCTCAACGAGCAGGATTTCAACCTCATCCACGCGCCCATCGACGACTTGGTATTTGCGGCGGGACAGTCCCTCTACCACGAGGGCGAGGCGGCGTTTGGCGTCTTTACCTTGCGCAGCGGCTTGGTCAAGCTGGTGCGCAGCACGCCCGACGGGCGCCAGCGCGTGCTGCGCGTGCTGCGACCAGGCGATGTGGTTGGCCTGGAGGCACTGGCGACCAGCCGTTACGACAGCGAGGCCACGGCGCTGACCGAGGCGTCGTTGTGCCGCATTCCCACCGACGTCGTCCACCGCTTGGCGCAGAACTCCCCGCGTCTGCACTGGCGGCTGTTACAAAAGTGGCAGCAGGCGCTCAAGGAGGCGGACGACTGGCTTGCCTCGCTCAACTTCGGCACGGCGCGCCAGCGCGTGGCCAATTTCATCCTGAAGATGCGCCACGCCACCGACCCGAGCGTGGTGACGCTGTTCTCGCGCGAGGACATGGGCGCCATGATGGACCTCAAGCTCGAAACCGTTAGCCGCGAAATCAGCGCCCTGGTCCGCGCCGGTGCCATCGAGCCGCTGGACCGCCTGGGCCGGCTCTACCGCATCGCCGACGAGGGTGTGCTCGAGGCTGCCGTGGTGGGCTGACGGCGCCAGCGGGTCACAGCTCTTCCACGCGGCGGGGGGGGTAGGTGTCCCAACCCTGGCAGCCAGGGCAGTGCCAGAAGTACTGGCGCGACTCGAATCCGCAGGCTGCGCAGCGGTAGCGCTTGAGGGGTTCGCCGGCGCGCTCCAGCGCCCGCCGGACCAGCGGCTCTTCGTCGGCGGTGCCGAGCGGCACCCCGGCCAGCCACAAGGTGGCCGCGACCAGGGACGGCTCCTGACGCAGATGGGCGATGTAGCGCTGGCGTGCCGTCGTCGCATCCGGGTCCAGCGTGGCCAGCGCCTGCGTGACGTCCAGCGATGGCGCATGCGCTTGCGCCCAGTCGGCCAGCCGGCTGCGTGCCCGCTCGGGCGTGCCCGCCATCAGGGACCACTGCGCCAGGCTGTGCGCGATCAGCGGAACGTGCTCCGGGCAATGGTCGGCCAAGGCCTCCAGCGCCGCCAGACCGCCATCCACATGCCCGAGCGACTGGCGCAGATCGGCCAGCGCCGCCCATGCCCGCGCCGACTGCGGCACCTGGTGGACCAGCGACTCCAGCAGCGCCAGCGCCTCGGTCGTGTGCCCCTGGCGGTGCAGAGCGGCCGCCTGCTCGCAGCGGTGGTGCGCCAGACGCAGGCGAAAGCTCCCACGGTCGCTGCCTTCCAGCGCCTGCGCCATCTCGGCCGCGCGGGCCCAGTCGCGCGAACGCTCGTGGATGCCCAGCAAAGCAACCTTGGCGTCGGTGTCGTAGCGCGTGCCGAGCAGGGCGGTGAAGGCCGCCTCGGCCCGGTCCAGCAAGCCCGCTTTCAGGAAGTCGAACGCCAGCGCGTGCTGCGCCCGTTCGCGCTCGCGCGGCGGCAGGTCGGCGCGGGCCAGCAGATGCTCATGCACCCGCACCGCCCGGTCGTAGTCACCCCGGCGGCGAAACAGCCCGCCGAGCGCAAAGTGCAACTCCGCCGCATCCGGGTCGTGCCGCACCGCCTCGATGAAGGCATCGATGGCCTGGTCCTGCTGCTCGTTGAGCAGGTGGTTGAGGCCGCGGAAATAGGCCCGCGGTGCCTGACGGCTCTCCAGCCGCCACTGCCGCAGATCGAAGCGCGAGGCCAGCCAGCCCAGCGCGAACGCCACGGGCAGCGCCCACAGCAGCCACGAGAGGTCAAACCCCATGGGGCGGCTCTTCCAGCGCGGGCGCGGTCGCGGGCGACGCGGGGGCGGTGGCCGCGCTGCTCTGGCGGGCCGTTCTTCGCGCGCGCCACCACAGCGGCGCCATCACCGCCATGCCCAGCAGCACACCGGCAAACAGGACGAGCAGCAGCACCAGCACCAGCGGGGCCTCCCACTGTGCCCCGAACAGCCCGTGCACGCGCACCGGGGCCTGGTTGTTGATCGCCAGCGCGAAGATGAGCAGGAACACCGCCGCCTTGAGCAGCCAGCCCAGCACCCTCATGCCGCCCCCCGCTGCGGCGCGTCGACGGCTTCCCGCAGGGCTTTGCCGGGCTTGAAGTGCACCATCCGCTTCGGGGGGACGTCGACCTGCTCGCCCGTGCGGGGATTGCGCGCCTGCCGCGCGGCGCGCTCGCCGACCGAGAAGCTGCCGAAACCGCGGATTTCGATGCGCTGCCCGGCCACCAGGCTCTCCGTCATGGATTCCAGCAAGGTTTTGACCGCGGCCTCCGCATCGGATGCGGTCAAATGCGGGTAACGCTCGGCCAGGGCATCGAACAGATCGCTGCGGTTCATGCCGCCATTATGCCCAGCAAAGCCGGCGTGCGGCAGGCGGCCAGTCCACGGCGGCCCCCATGAAAAAAGCCCGGCGGGGCGACCCCGGCCGGGCTGTGGAGCGCGCGGCCCGGGGCGTCCCGGGCCGGGCGGTGCGGGATCAGCCGTTTTGGCCGTCCAGCTTGGCGCGCAGCAGCGCGCCCAGGTTGGTGGTGCCGGCGTTGCCGGAGGTCTGGCTCAGGTTGGCCATGGCTTCCTGCTGGTCGGCGGCGTCCTTGGCCTTGATCGAGAGCTGGATGCCACGGTTCTTGCGATCGACGTTGACGATGACGGCCGTCACCTCGTCGCCCACCTTGAGCACGTTGCGGGCGTCCTCGACGCGGTCACGCGAAATCTCGCTGGCGCGCAGATAGCCGACGATGTCCTGACCCAGGTCGATTTCGGCGCCCTTGGCATCGACGCTCTTGACCGTGCCGGTGACCGTCGCACCCTTGTCGTGGATGGACACGAAGGTCGTGAACGGATCGGCGTCGAGCTGCTTGATGCCCAGGCTGATGCGCTCGCGCTCGACGTCCACGCCCAGCACGACGGCTTCGACTTCCTGGCCCTTCTTGTAGTTGCGCACGGCGGTCTCGCCCGGCTCGTTCCAGGACAGGTCGGACAGGTGCACCAGACCGTCGATGCCCGACTCCAGGCCAACGAACACGCCAAAATCGGTGATCGACTTGATCGGGCCCTTGACCTTGTCGCCGCGCTTGTGGGTGTCGGCGAACTCCTGCCACGGGTTGGGCTTGCACTGCTTCATGCCCAGGCTGATGCGCCGCTTGTCCTCGTCGATGTCCAGCACCATGATCTCGACCTCGTCGCCGATGGACACGATCTTGTTGGGCGCGACGTTCTTGTTGGTCCAGTCCATCTCGGAGACGTGCACCAGACCCTCGATGCCGGGCTCCAGCTCGACGAAGGCGCCGTAGTCGGCGATGTTGGTGACCTTGCCGAACAGGCGCGTGCCGGCCGGGTAGCGGCGCGCCACGCCCAGCCACGGGTCGTCGCCCATCTGCTTGAGGCCCAGGCTGACGCGCTGGCGCTCGGGGTCGAACTTCAGCACCTTGGCCGTGACTTCCTGGCCGACTTGCACCACCTCGTTCGGGTGGCGCACGCGGCGCCAGGCCATGTCGGTGATGTGCAGCAGGCCGTCGATGCCGCCCAGGTCGACGAACGCACCATACTCGGTGATGTTCTTGACCACGCCGGTGACGATGGCGCCTTCCTTGAGGGTCTCGAGCAGCTTGGCGCGCTCTTCGCCCATGCTGGCCTCGATGACGGCGCGGCGGCTGAGCACGACGTTGTTGCGCTTGCGGTCGAGCTTGATGACCTTGAACTCCATGGTCTTGCCCTCGTAAGGCGTCAGATCCTTGACGGGTCGGGTGTCGACCAGCGAGCCCGGCAGGAACGCGCTGATGCCGTTGACCATGACCTTGAGGCCACCCTTGACCTTGACGGTGGTGGTGCCGGTGACGAATTCGCCCGACTCCAGCGCCTTCTCGAGCGCCATCCACGAGGCCAGGCGCTTGGCCTTGTCACGCGACAGAATGGTGTCGCCGTAGCCGTTTTCGACGGCTTCGACCGCGACGGCGACGAAATCACCGACTTGGACCTCGAGTTCGCCCTGATCGTTCTTGAACTCGCTCAGGGGAATGTAGGCCTCGGACTTCAGCCCTGCGTTGACGACCACGTGGTTGTGGTCGATGCGCACCACCTCGGCGGTGATGACTTCGCCGGCGCGCATCTCGGCGCGCTTGAGCGACTCTTCGAACAGGGCGGCAAACGATTCAGACATGCAGATTCCTGGGTGCCGCGGTCGTCCGGGACCGGCGGCGGTTGGGTTGTCACCCGAACGGGCGTCGGGTGGTGGGTTGTCGAACCCTCCGGCGTGCGGACATGCCATCCGGCTGCGCCCTCGGGGCCCTGCAAGACCGGCCGTCGGGCCGAGGCGGACGCCCTCAGCCACCGAACGGCCGGCTGCGCTGCCACCACGCCAGCACGGTATCCACCGATTGCTCGATGGTCTGCTCCGAGTTGTCGAGGGCAAGCGCATCTTCGGCGGGCTTGAGCGGCGCGGCTGCGCGCGATCGATCGCGCGCATCCCGTGCCTCCAAGTCGGCCAAAAGACCGTCAATGCTAGCAGTTTCACCGCGCGAAATCAACTGCTCGTAGCGGCGCCGGGCGCGCGTGGCGGCGCTGGCCGTCAGAAAGACCTTCAGCGGCGCATCCGGAAAGACCACCGTGCCCATGTCGCGCCCGTCGGCCACCAGACCGGGCAGGCGCCGGAACCCCCGCTGCAGCGCCAGCAGGCCGGCGCGCACGGCCGGCACGGCCGACACCCGCGACGCCGCCATGCCCGCCGCTTCGCTGCGCACCGCGTCGGTGACATCGTCCCCCGCCAGCCAGATGCGCCCGTCGGCAAAGCGCACCGGCAGCCGCTCGGCCAACGCTCCCAGGCGCTGCGCCAGCGCGGGGTCGGCCAGCGCCGCCTCGTCCGTGGGCAGACCGACCCGTTCGGCGGCCAGCCCGACCACCCGATACAGGGCGCCGGAGTCCAGCACGTGGTAGCCCAGGCGCTGGGCCACCGCGGCGGCCAGCGTCCCCTTGCCCGAGGCGGTGGGGCCGTCGATGCAGATCACCGGAATATCGGCCGGCGCCGCTTCCACCACCGACCACAGCGTCTCGAAATAATCGGGGAAGGTCTTGCCGACGCACTGCGGGTCCAGGATGCGCACCGGCACCCGCGCAGGATTGAAGGCCGCCAGCGACGCACACATGGCCATGCGGTGGTCGTCGTAAGTGTGGATGGCGGCGGCCCGCCAGCCGCGTCCGTCCGCGCCCAGCGGGTGCACCCGCAGCCAGTCGGGGCCTTCGTCCACCGTGGCGCCCAGTTGGCGCAGTTCGGCGGCCATGGCGGCGATGCGGTCCGTCTCCTTCACGCGCCAACTGCCGATGTGGCGCAGCGTCGTCGGGCCGTCGGCGTACAGCGCCATCACCGCCAGCGTCATGGCGGCGTCGGGGATGTGGTTGCAGTCCAGATCCAGCGCGCGCAGCGGCCAGGCACCGCGGCGCACATGCAGGCGGTTGGCTTCGCCCTCGACGTGGGCGCCCATGGCCTGGGCGGCCTCGACGAAGCGGATGTCCCCCTGGATGGAATCCAGCCCAACGCCTTCGATGGTGACGGGGGCGTCGGTGGCGGCAATCGCCCCCAGGGCGACGAAGTAGCTGGCCGACGAGGCGTCGCCCTCGACATGGATGCGCCCCGGCGTGGTGTAGCGTGCCCCGGCGGGAATCGTGAAGCGGGACCAGCCCTCGCGCTGCACGTCCACGCCAAAGCGCGCCAGCAGGCGCAGGGTGATCTCGATGTAGGGCTTGGAGATCAGCTCCCCCACCACCTCGATGGTCACGGTGCGCGTCTGCGCGGCCAGCGGCAACGCCAACAGCAACGCGGTCAGAAACTGGCTCGAGACATCGCCGCGCACCCGGATCGGCGCGTCCAGCCGCAACGGCGTCGGGGCGGGGGCGCCGACCGCCAGCGGCGGATAGCCGGGTTGGCCCAGGTCCTCGATGGTGCCGCCCAATTGGCGCAGGGCGTCCACCAGGTCGCCGATCGGGCGCTCGTGCATGCGCGGCACCCCTGAGAGTTCGAAACGCCCCCCCTGCAAGGCGGTGAGCACCGTCAGCGCGGCGGTCAGCGGCCGCATCGCCGTGCCCGCATTGCCCAGAAACAGGCGCGCCTCGCGCACGTGCAGCCGGCCGGCCAGGCCGCGCACGCGCACCCTGGTGGGCCCGAGTCGCTCCAGCCCGCAGCCCAGCGTCGCGAGGGCCTCCAGCATCACCCGCGTGTCGTCCGAGTCGAGCAGATCCTCGATCACCGTCACGCCGTCGCACAGCGCGGCCAGCAGCAGCACGCGGTTGGAGATGCTCTTGGAGCCGGGCAGCCGCACGCTGCCGGCGGCGCGCGTCAGCGGGGGGATGTCGAGGAAGGCGGTGCGATACATGGGGGATCGGATGACGGGGGCGTGGCGGCGTAGGCGCCGGCGGCCCATTGGGTGCGGATGCGGCTGGCCTCGGCGATCAGCTCGCGCAGAGTGTGCGCGTCGCCCGCGTCCAGGGCGGCTTCGAACGTGTCCAGCGCCGCGCGGAAGTGCCGGGCCTGCACCCGCACCTGGGCGGCGTTGGCGAGCAGAATGTCGCGCCAGACGTCCGGGTCGCTCGCGGCGATGCGGGTGAAGTCGCGAAAGCCCGGCCCGGCCAGTCCCAGGAAATCCGCCGCGCGGGGCTGCCCCGCCAGCGCCCGCACGGCGGCGAAGGCCAGCAGGTGCGGCAAGTGGCTGACGGCGGCATAGGCGGCGTCGTGCGCCTCCGGCGTCATGGTGCGCACGCGCGCCCCCAGGGCCTGCCACAGCGCCTGGGCGCGCGCGGTCAGGGCGGGGGCGGTCTCGGCCAGTGGGGTCAGGATCACTTGGCAGCCGCGGTACAGATCCGCGCTGGCATGCTCTACGCCGGCGCGCTCCTTGCCAGCGATCGGGTGTGCGGGCACGAACTGGCCCAGCCGGTCGGCCAGCGCCTGGCGCGCGGCCGCCACCACATCGCCTTTGGTCGAGCCCACATCCATGACCAGGGTGTCCGGGCCGATCAGGGGGCGGATGGCCCGCAGCGTCTCGCCCGTCGCGGCGACCGGCACCGACACCAGCACCAGGTCGGCACCGGAGGCAGCCAGCAGCGCCGAGGGCGCTTCGACGTCGATCACGCCCAGCGTACGGGCGCGAGCCAGTGTCTGCGGCGAGCGGGCATAGCCCACCACCCGCTGCACCAATCCGGCGGCCTTGAGGGCCAGGGCGAACGAGCCGCCCATCAGCCCGCAGCCAATCACGCCCAGTTGCTCGAATCGGGGCGGCGCCGCGGGCGTGTCGCGGTCAACCGCGGTGGGGGAGGGCGTGCTCATCGCCCCCTCACTCCGACACCGGATAGGCGCCCAGCATCTTGTAGAAGGCGCACAGGCCTTGCAGTTCTTGCAGGGCGGCGGCCACATGGGGCTGGGACGGGTGCCCGGCGAGGTCGATGTAGAAGTAGTACTCCCACTGGCCGGATTTGGCCGGGCGGGACTCGAAGCGCGTCATCGACACGCCGTGCGCCTTGAGCGGGCGCAGCAGATCGTGCACTGCCCCCGGGCGGTTGGGGACCGACACCACCAGGCTGGTGCAGTCGCGCCCGCTGGCCGGGGGGGTGGCCATGGTTTGCGGCAGGCAGATCACCGCAAAGCGCGTGCGGTTGTAGGCCTCGTCCTGGATGGCATGCGCCACGATGTGCAGCGCGTACTGGGCGGCGGCCCGTTCGCTGGCGATGGCGGCCCAGGCGGGGTTCGTCGTGGCCAGCCGCGCCCCCTCGGCGTTGCTGGCCACGGCGCGGCGCTCGGCGTGCGGCAGGTGCGTGGACAGCCAGCCCTGGCACTGCGCCAGCGCCTGCGGATGGGCCATCACCACCTCGATGCCGTCCAGGCTGGGGGTCTGGCGCAGCAGGTTGTGCCGCACCAGCAGGCTGATTTCGCCCACGATGTGCACCGGCGAGCGCAGGAACAGGTCCAGCGAGCGCGCCACCACCCCTTCGGTGGAGTTTTCCACGCCGACGACCCCAAACTGCGCGGTGCCCGCCGCAGTGGCGTGGAACACCTCATCGAAGCTGGGGCAGTAAATCAGGTCGGCGGCGCTGCCGAAGTAATCGATCGCCGCCTGTTCGCAGAAGGTACCCTCGGGGCCCAGCACCGCGACCCGCAGCGGGGCCTCCAGCGCCAGGCAGGCCGACATGATCTCGCGCCATATGGCGGCCACATGCTGGTTGCGCAGCGGCCCAGGGTTGGCCGCTTCGATGTTGGCGATGACCTGCGCCACGCGGTCGGGCCGGAAGAAGGGCGAGCCCTCGGCCCGTTTGACCTCGCCGACGGCTTCGGCGATGCGGGCGCGTTCGTTGAGCAGTGCCAGCAGTTGGCGGTCGATGGCATCGATCTGTCGGCGCAGGGCCAGCAGACGGGGGCTGGCGGCCGGCGAGGGCGGGGC
>NZ_DAISXZ010000035.1:0-22042 GCF_036825565.1 Tepidimonas sp.
GTCGTGGGCGGTCATGGCGGGGGGTGGCAAACGTGTCGCCGCAGTGTAGGCCAGGACACGCCAGCGCGGCTGAAAAATCCTTGAGCATCGCGTGAATCGGCCTGCGGCGGGGGGCTTGAAATGCCGGCGCGCTGCCTCTATGTTGGGTGGTGTGAGCGATGGGCTTGCGCCGGCGGTGTGGAGGCGCTGGCGGGCCCGATGGATGTCGAAGCCCTCCACGGTCAAGGAGACTGCGCATGAGCAACCTGATTCCGCGCCGCACGAGTCTGTTCGACGAGTTTTTCCGGGACATGGCCCCGGCGTTTTATGTGCGACCGCTGCACGGCGAGCCGCTGCCGCAGCAGATCAAGGTGGATGTGAAAGAAAACGACCAGGCCTACGTCATCTCAGCCGAGATGCCCGGCGTGGGCAAGGACAATATCCACGTGTCCGTCGAGAACAACCTGGTCACCATCGCCGCGGAGGTCAAACAAGAGGACGCCCGGCGCGACGGTGACAAGGTGCTGCACAGCGAGCGCTACTATGGCGCCGTCTCGCGCAGCTTTGCCCTGCCGGGCGATGTCGATGAGTCGGCCGCCAGCGCCAAGTACGACAACGGCGTGCTGACGCTGACCCTGCCGAAGAAGGCGGCGGTGGCTGGCAAGCGCATCCGCATCGAGTGACGTGGCCCGGCGTGCCAGGCGCCGCATGGGCCCGGGGGGCAGCGGGGGTCAGGCCACCGCCTGCTTGAGCCAGGCGGCAAACGTCGCGCACTCCCAGCGCTCCATCGCCCCCGCGCGCCAGCACAGGTAGTGCGCGTGAGGGCTGGGCACGGTGTGGGGATACAGCCGCACCAGCATGCCGTTGTCCAGCCACGGTGCACCGAGCTTCAGGCGCACCAGTGCCACGCCCATGCCGGCGGCGGCGCCGTCGCACATCAGCCCGATGTCGTTGAACTGTGAGCCGTCGGCCGGCTCCGGCCAGTCCAGGTGGTGGGCGGCAAACCAGGTGCGCCACGGCTCCAGCGGACTGCGCAGCAGCGGCACCCCTTGCAGGTCCTCGGGCTTCTCGAACGGCCCGTGCTGGCGTGCGAACGCTGGCGAGGCCAGCGGCGTGACCTCGTCTTTCAGGATGCACATGAACTCGACGTCCTGGTAGCGCCCGGTGCCGAAGCGAATGGTCAGGTCGGCGTCCTCGGCCACCACGTCCAGCAGCGGGATGCTGACCTGCAGCGTCAGGTCGATTTCCGGGTAGGCCTCGGCGAACTGGCGTAGCCGCGGCATCAGGATCGAGCGCGCAAACGTCGGCGTCACCGCCAGCCGCAGCTTGCGTCGTCCGGGGGTGGCGTTGCGGCTGGGGAAGCGCTGCAGTGCCGTCAGCCCCTCGCGCACCTGGGCCAGATATTCGCTGCCCTCCGTGGTCAAAGAGAAGTCCGCCCGCCCGAACAGCTTGACGCCGAGCTGCTCTTCCAGCTGCCGGATGCGGTGGCTGACAGCGCTGGGTGTCACGCACAGCTCGTCGGCCGCCTGCGTGACGCTGCGCAGGCGCGCCAGCGCCTCGAAGGTCAGCAGGCACTGGATGGGAGGAATGCGCGTGGACATGGCCCGTACCCGCTCAACGGAAGACCACCGTGCGCTGGCCGTTGAGCAGCACGCGGTGCTCGCTGTGCCACTTGACCGCGCGCGCCAGCACCTGGCTTTCGGTGTCGCGACCGATGGCGGTCAGGTCCTCCACCGTCATCGCGTGGTCCACCCGCGCCACGTCCTGCTCGATGATCGGGCCTTCGTCCAAATCGGCGGTCACGTAGTGCGCGGTGGCACCAATCAGTTTGACGCCGCGCTCGTGCGCCTGGTAGTACGGCTTGGCGCCCTTGAAACTGGGCAAGAAGCTGTGGTGGATGTTGATCGCGCGGCCGGCGAGCTGCTGACACATATCGTCCGACAGGATCTGCATGTAGCGCGCCAGCACGACCAGCTCGGCGCCTTCTTGTTCGATGATGTCGAGCTGGCGCGCCTCGGCCTGCGCCTTGGTGGCGGCCGTCACCGGGATGTGGTGGAACGGCACGTTGTAGCCGGCGGCCAGTTGGTAAAAGTCGCGGTGGTTGCTGACGATGGCGCGGATGTCCAGCCGCAGCAGGCCGCTCTTCCAGCGGAACAGCAGGTCATTCAGGCAGTGGCCCTGCTGGCTGACGAAGATGACGGTGCGCATCGGCTCGTGCCAGGGGTGCAGGCTGCACGCCATGCCGTGCTGCTGGCCGAATGCCTGCACCGCGCCGCGCAAGGTGGGTGCGTCGTGGCCCGGGCAGGTGAATTGCACGCGCATGAAAAAGCGGCCGCTGTCGCGGTCGTTGAACTGGGCCGCCTCCTCGATGTTGCCGCCCTGCTCCAGCAGGAAGCCCGAGACGGCGTGCACGATGCCGGGCTTGTCCTGACAGGACAGGGTGAGTACGTAGGTGTCTTGCATGGTCGCGGATTGTCGCAGTTTGGCCGCCGTCGTCGCGCGGGCGGGCCCGGGTGCTCAAGCGCCGCGTCCTTGCTCCAGCAGGTGCACCAGCGTTTGCAGCGCCTGGTTGACCGGTGCCTGCAGGCCGTGGGCGTGGGCACGCGCGACCACATGGCCATTGAGGTGGTCCACCTCGGTCGGGTGGCCGCGCAGCAGGTCGCGCGCGGTGGACGACATTTGGGTGGCCATGCTGTGCGCAATCCCCTCGACGTCTGCAACCAGAGCGGCCGCATCCAGCGCGATGCCATCGGCCGCCGCCACCGCCACGCATTCGCGCACCACTTGGCGCAGCATCTCTGGCACGCCCGCCTGCGCCCATAGCCACCCATAGGGCCGCGCGGTGATTGCGGACAGGGCATTGAAGGCGCAATTGACCACCAGCTTGGTCCACAGCGCCTGCGGTACCGCGTCGGAGACGGTGGTCGGCACCCCGGCCCGCGCCAGCGCCGCCTGCACGCGCGCGGCCTGCGGAAACGGCGCCAGCACCAGATCCCCGCGGCCGTGGTGGCGCACATGGCCCGGGCCTTCCAGCCCTGCGGCCACATACACCACCACCGGCACCACGGGCCGCCCCAGCACACGCGCCAGCCGCTCGGCGTTGTCCACGCCGTTTTGCAGGCTGAGCACCGCGGTTTGCGGGCCCAGGTGGGGGTGCAGCGCGGCCCCGGCCGCTTCGGTGTCGCCGGATTTGACGCACACCAACACCACGTCCGCGCCCGCCACAGCCGCAGCGTCCGTGTCGGCGTGCACGGCGATGCGCTCGTCGAAGTCGGCGGTCTGCAGCCGCAGGCCGTGCGCGCGCATGGCCTGGACGTGGGCCGGGCGGCCGATCAGCACCACCGGCACGCCCGCGCGCGCCAGCATGGCACCGTAGTAACTGCCAACGGCACCGGCGCCAAAGACGGCAAAGCGGGGAAGGGGCTCAGTGGGGGCTAGGGTCGTCATGGGGCATCGCACGGGTGGCCATGGGTGGGATGGGCGCCGTTGCGCGCGGCGCGGCGGCCGCCCGTAGCGTAGCACCGCGGGGGCCGATAATCGGCGCCCGACACCCCATGACCCTTCAGGAGGAACCCATGCACCGTCCCGTGGACGTCGTCATTCTGGCCGCTGGCAAGGGCACGCGCATGAAGAGCGCCCTGCCCAAGGTGCTGCAGCGCTTGGCCGGCCGCCCGTTGCTGGCCCATGTGCTGGGGATGGCGCGGGGGCTGTCGGCGCGCCACACGGTGGTGGTGACCGGCCATGGGGCCGAGGCGGTCGAGGCCGCCCTGCCCGCGCTGGCCGACGGGCAGCCGTGGCAGGCGGTGCGGCAGGAGCCGCAACGGGGCACCGGGCACGCCGTGCAGCAGGCCATCCCGCTGCTGGCGGACGACGGCGTCACGCTGGTGCTGTCCGGCGACGTGCCGCTGACGCATCCGGACACCCTGGCGGCACTGCTGGCGGCCCAGTGCGCGGGTGGCCCCGATGCGCTGGCGCTGCTCACGGTGGATCTGGCCGATCCGCACGGCTATGGCCGTGTCGTGCGCGACGAGTCGGGGGCCGTGCGTGCCATCGTCGAGGAAAAGGACGCCAGCGATGCGCAGCGCCGCATCACCGAGGTGTACAGCGGCATTCTGGCCGCACCGACGGCGCGCCTGCGCGCCTGGCTGGCCCGCTTGGACGACCGCAACGCCCAGGGCGAGTTCTACCTGACCGACGTGGTGCGCCACGCGGTGGCTGATGGCGTGCCCGTGGTGGCGCACCGCATCGACGACGCGCTGCAGGTGGCGGGCGTCAACAGCCCGGCCCAGCTGGCGGCGCTGGAGCGCGCCCACCAGCACCGCGTGGCCCAGGCGCTGATGGCGCAGGGCGTGCGGCTGGCGGACCCGGCCCGGCTGGATGTGCGCGGCGAGCTGGTCTGTGGCCAGGATGTGGAGATCGACGTCAACTGCGTGTTCGAGGGCCGCGTCGTGCTGGGCGACGGGGTGCGGGTGGGCGCCAACTGCGTGATCGCCCACGCCACGGTGGAGGCGGGTGCCGTCATCGAGCCCTTTACGCACATCGACGGCGCGGGCGCGGGCGTCGTGGTCGGGGCGCAGGCCCGGGTGGGGCCGTTTGCGCGGCTGCGTCCGGGCGCCTGGCTGGGGCCCGAGGTGCACATCGGCAACTTCGTGGAGGTGAAAAACTCCACCCTGGCTGCCGGCGCCAAGGCCAACCATCTGGCCTATCTGGGCGATGCCACGGTGGGCGAGCGGGTCAACTACGGGGCGGGCAGCATCACCGCCAACTACGACGGCGCACGCAAACACCGCACGGTCATCGAGGCGGATGTGCACGTCGGCAGCAATTGCGTGCTGGTTGCCCCGGTCACGCTGGGGGCGGGTGGCACGGTGGGCGCGGGCAGCACGGTGACCAAGGACACGCCGGCGGGCGCGCTGACGGTGGTCCGTGCCAAGGCGGTGACGGTGCCCAACTGGCGGCGGCCGACCAAATCGACCGACTGAAGGGGGCAACGGTGAAGGGCCCCTGGCGGCTCACCAGCCCCAGAGGTGCTCGCTCGCGGCCCAGACGGTACCGCTGCCGTCCAGTGCGCGCAACTGCACCCAGTTGCCCTGTCGCCGGACGGTGGCCAGCACATCGCCATAGCGCGCCGTGCCCACCACCTGCCACTCCAGCCCCGGGCCGCTGCGCAGGTTGAGGGTGCTGGCCCGAACCACGTGGTGGCGCTCCTCGCCGGTCACGCGCGCCGCCACCCAGCCTTCGTCGCCCTCGAAGTCGCGCACCCGGATCCAGTCGCCCTGGCGTTGCAGCACCTGCAGGGGGTAGCCGCGCCGCAGTTGCCAGAGGACTTCGCCCTCGGTGCTGGGGGTGGCGCGCAGATTGACGACCGGGCTGCGCACGCTGACCAGCTCCTGGGCCTGGGCGCCCAAGGCGCAGGCCGCCAGGGTCAGCAGCGCCAGGACACGCGCGACGGCAGGGGGGGACGGGGACCATGCGGCGGTTCCTCTCGTGACGAAGGGGCGACGAAAAAATCATACGCCAGCGGCCGGTGGCTTGTCTGCCCCCTTGCGGGGCGGCACGGCGGGCAGCGGCAGGCGCGGATCGAACTTGCTGCGCCGCACGCTGAAGTAGGCCTTGACCTGGCGCACATTGCCCTGTTCGGTGAACAGGCGCTGCGCCAGCGCATGGTAGTCGGCCATGTCGCGCGCCGCCACCACCAGCACAAAGTCCGGGCCCGCGCTGACGCGGTAGCACTGCTGCACTGCGGCCTCGGCCACGGCGCGGGCCTCGAAGGCGCGCAGGTGCTCATCGCCCTGGCGCTCCAGGCCGATTTCGACGATGGCGGTCAGGCCCTCGCCCAGCACGGCCGCCAGCCGCTCGGGCTGCAGGATGGCGACGCGGCGCTCGATCAGGCCCGCCGCCTCCAGCCGGCGCACGCGCCGCAGCACCGTGGGCGCGGAGACGCCGCAGCGCGCGGCCAGGGCGTTGAGGGGTTGCGCCGCGTCGGTTTGCAGCGCATCCAGCAGGTGCAGGTCCCGTTCGTCGACGGAAAAATCGGTCGAAAAAATGTTATTCATGGAAAATTATTCCATCAAGGCCAAAGACTGCAAAAAAATTACTCTATCGAGTAAAAAATGTAAACCCGTGACTCGACCGAATCCGTACCCTACCGGCTTGGCATGACACGATGCGGAGGACTGATCGATGTGCGGAATCGTCGGGGCGGTGGGCACCACGGACGTGGTGGGGGTGCTGGTGCAAGGCCTGCAGCGGCTGGAGTACCGGGGGTATGACTCGTGCGGGCTGGCCGTGCACCGGGGCGCGCCGCTGGCCGACGCCGCCGGGCGGATGGCTCCGGTCGAGGCAGCGGCCCGCGGGCTGGCGCGCGCGCGCAGCACGGCACGCGTGGCCGAGCTGCGCGCGCAGGTGCAGGCGGAGGGGCTGCGCGCGGCCACGGGCATTGCCCACACGCGCTGGGCGACGCATGGTGCGCCCACCACAGCCAATGCCCATCCGCACGTCAGCCACGGGCCCGGGGTGCGCGCGGGCGAACGGCCGGCGCGTGTGGCGCTGGTGCACAACGGCATCATCGAAAACCACGAAGCCCTGCGCGCCGAGCTGCAGGCGCGCGGTTATGTGTTCGAAAGCCAGACCGACACCGAGGTCATCGCGCACCTGATCGACAGCCTGTACGACGGTGATTTGCTGGAGGCGGTGCGCGCGGCCACGGCCCGCCTGCACGGGGCGTACGCGATTGCGGTGCTGCACAACGACGAGCCGCAGCGCCTGGTGGGGGCACGCGCCGGCTCGCCCCTGGTGCTGGGTCTTGGCACCGCGGCGGACGGACCGGCGGCCCATTACGTGGCCAGCGATGCGCTGGCGCTGGCGGGCGTCACCGACCGCATCGTGTTCTTGGCCGAAGGGGATCTGGTCGATGTGGCGCTGGGGCGCTACCGCATCGTGGGGGCGGACGGGCGTACCCTGGACAGCGCCGCACGCCCGATCAGGGCCGTGCAGGTGAGCAGCCAGGACGTGGCGCTGGGCCCCTACCGCCACCACATGCAAAAGGAAATCTTCGAGCAGTCCCGTGCGCTGGCCGATACGCTGGAGGGTGTGGAGGGCATCGTGCCGGAGCTGTTCGACGACCACGGCATCCGCTCGCGCGCCGCCTGGCGCGTGTTTGCGGAGATCGACCGCGTGCTGATCCTGGCCTGCGGCACCAGCCACTACGCGGGCTGCGTGGCGCGCTACTGGCTGGAGGCGATTGCCGGCGTGCCGACGGTGGTGGAGATCGCCAGCGAATACCGCTACCGCACGAGCGTGGCCGACCCGCGCACGCTGGTGGTGGTGGTCAGCCAAAGCGGCGAGACCGCCGACACGCTGGCCGCGCTGCGCCACGCGCAGGCGCTGGGCATGCGCCAGACGCTGGCGATCTGTAACGTCGGCACCAGCGCCATGGTGCGCGAGTGCGAGCTGGCCTACGTCACGCGCGCTGGGGTGGAGATCGGCGTGGCCAGCACCAAGGCGTTCACGACGCAACTGGCGGCGCTGTTCCTGCTGACGCTCGCACTGGCGCAGGCCAAGGGGCGTCTGGCCGCCGAGGATGAGGCGCGCCACCTGCGCGCGCTGCGCCACCTGCCGGCGGCGCTGCAGGCGGTGCTGGCACTGGAGCCGCAGATCATCCGCTGGGCCGAGGACTTCGCCGCCAAGGAGCACGCGCTGTTCCTCGGCCGCGGGCCGCACTACCCGATCGCGCTGGAGGGTGCGCTCAAGCTGAAGGAAATCAGCTATATCCACGCTGAGGGCTACCCGGCGGGGGAACTCAAGCACGGGCCGCTGGCGCTGGTGACCGGCGCGATGCCGGTGGTGACGGTGGCGCCCAACGATGCGCTGCTGGAAAAGCTCAAAAGCAACATGCAGGAGGTGCGCGCGCGCAGCGGGGTGCTCTATGTGCTGGCGGATGCCGACACGCGCATCGCCAGCGGCGAGGGCCTGCACGTCATCCGCATGCCGGAGCACTACGGGGACCTGAGCCCGATCCTGCACGCGGTGCCGCTGCAGCTGCTGGCCTACCACACCGCCTGCCTGCGCGGCACCGACGTGGACAAGCCGCGCAACCTGGCCAAGAGCGTGACGGTGGAGTAGGCGGCCCCCGGCCGGATGCCCCTCGGTTCAGGCCGAGTCTAGCCCCGCAGGCCAGAAAGCGGGGGGCCTGCCAGCCGATCCAGGCGCATGGGCTCGGCGCGTGCTTCGGCCAGCAACTGGTCCCAGTCCGACGGCGGTCGACCACTGTCGAGCATCCGGCGAAAGACCCGATAGGCATCGTGGGAGCTGTCGTGCGCCCGCAGCGTCCCTTTGTCGTTGACCCAGGCGTAAACGATCACCCTGGCCTGGGCGTGGAATCGAAAAAACAACCGGTATTGCTGGAAGAATTTGGCACGGAACCAGTGCTTGTGTTCCGGTCCGAGTGTCTGGCCCGGCCGGTACTCTGCCCGGGCCGGGTCCTGCGGAATCACTTCGAACGCGAGCTTGCCGATGGCGGCCAGGCGTTTGGTCGCATTTTTGTGGATGTAGCCGACAGGATCCTTGCGCTGGAGCGCTTCGACCTGCGCGGTCAGGGCGTCAAGCTGGGTGAGAACGACGGGATGGGCAAAAAGCGCCCAACCGTTGACGAGCAGTGGCTGGCCGCCGCTCATTCGCCGTCCGCCGGCAGCGGTGCGTCCAAATCGACCTTAACGCCGCCGACCAGGGTCTGGATGCGCTGCGCGAGATCGTCACTCATCGCCTGGAGCCGTTCGGGGTGTTCGGCCATGTCCCGGGCCAGCAGGCCAAGGAAGGGCGCCAGCGCCGGATCGTCGCCATCGCCCGTCGCCGCACGCGTGAGCACGACTTCGCCGTTCGGGCGGATCGTGTAGTGGATCTTGTCGCGCTTGCCCAGTCGGAGCGCACGGCGCACGGTTTCCGGCACCGTTGTCTGGTAACGGTCGGTCAGCGTCGATTCGGCTTCAAGGGTGGCGGCCATGGAATTCTCCAGCTTGGCGCGACGTGGGGATAATGCATTTGCATTGTATCTCGTTGCGGGTTTGGCGTACGATGAAGCCAATGGCTCAGGCACTCCCGTGGGCCGGAGAGTTGACACAGACCACGCTCGCGCAATCAGATCCGACGACGCGGCCGGGGTTACGATATCCGCCCATTGCTGATAAATGGATCGAGTCGACCATCCCACATGCGCCTGCGCCCTTATGCCCTTGCCGCCGCCTTGCTGGCCAGCCTGACGCTGGCCCCCGTGGCCCACGCCGACAACAAGGCCGCCGTGATCGACGAGATGGCGGCCTATCTGGACTTCGTCGACTACGGCGGCGGGGTGATTTTTGCCGAGCAGATCCCGAAGGAGGAGTGGGCCCGCATTCTGGTCATCGACGCCCGCGATGCGGCCCAGTACGCCAAGGGGCACATCCCCGGGGCGATCCACATGGACTGGCGCCAGGTGCTGGCACGCCGCAGCGAAATCCCCCGTGACCGCATGGTGTTGATTTACTGCAACACCGGCTCCCTGTCGGCGCAGGCGGGCTTTGCGCTGCGGGTGGCGGGTTGGGACAATGTGCGCATCCTTCAGGGCGGCATGGAGGAGTGGAAGGCCAAGGGCGGATTCGACGCCGCTGCGAGGGCCGCAGCGCCCGCGCGCCACTGATGGGAGTGTGTGCATGCTGCAATCCGTGGGTGTCCTGGGGTGGTCGCGGCGCGGGCTGATGCGCTGGGCGGGTGGGGTGGCCGTGTCGATGCTGGCGGGGGTGTCGGCGGTCCGGGCGGAAGGGGCTTTGCCCGTCGTCGCCAGTTTCAGTATTCTGGCCGACCTGGTGCGCCAGGTGGGGGGCGATCGGGTGCAGGTCGATGCGCTGGTGGGCCCCGATGCCGATGCGCATGTGTTCCAACCGTCGCCGGCGGACGTGCGGCGGGTGGCCGCTGCCCGGCTGGTGGTGCTCAACGGGCTGGGCTTCGAGGGCTGGATGGAGCGTCTGCTGCGCAATGCCGCCTACCGTGGCGCCGTGGTGCGCGTGACGGACGGGATGGAGCCGCTGAAGGCCGCCGGCCACGACCATGGCCATGCGCACGGTCATGCCCACGGCGGGGCCGACCCCCACGCCTGGCAGGATGTGCGGCAGACCATGGGCTATGTGCAGCGCATCGCCCAGGCCCTGTGTGCCGCGGATGCGGCCGGCTGTGAGCACTACCGGGCGCGTGCCGCCAGGTACACCCAGGCGCTGGAGGCGCTGGACCGGGAGATCCGCGAGGCCTGGGCCGCGATCCCGCCCGCGCAGCGCAAAGTGGTCACCTCGCACGACGCACTGGGGTACTACGCCCGCGCGTACGGGGTGCGCATTCTGCCCGCGCAGGGGGTGTCCACCGACAGCCAGCCGTCGGCGGCGGGGGTGGCGCGGCTGATCCGCCAGATCCAGCGTGAGCAGGTGCGCGCGATTTTCGTGGAGCGGCTGGCCGATGCCCGGCTGATCGAGCAGATTGCGCGCGAGACGGGGGTCCGCCCGTCGCCGATCCCCTTGTACGCGGATGCGCTGTCCCCCGCTGGCGGGCCCGCGCCGGACTATCTGGCGCTGATGCGCCACAACACCCGCGCCATGGTCGAGGCGATCCGGGGTGCGGCGCGCTGACCCCAACCAGGGGTCAGCGCAGGCGCAGGCCCGGCGTGGTCCCCGCAGGGGCGGCTTGCAGTTGCCCGATCACCCAGCCGGGCTGGCCTTGCGCTTGCGTGAACGCGGCCTGCACGGCCTCCAGCGCTGGTGGCGCGCAAGCCACCAGCAGGCCGCCGCTGGTTTGCGGGTCCGTCACCAGGGTTTGCCACAGGGCGCGGTCGCCCTCGGGCAGGGCCGATAGGTCCACTGACTCGCCATAGCTGGCCCAGTTGCGGCCCGATGCGCCGGTCCCAATGCCCTGCCGCACCAGCGCGCGGCTGATCTCGAGCACGGGCAGGGCCGCGCTGTCCACGGTGGCCAGCAGGCCGGCGGGGCGGCACATCTCCAGCAGGTGGCCGGCGAGTCCGAAGCCGGTCACATCCGTCATGGCATGCACCCCGGGCAGGGGCCCGAGCACCGCCCCCGCGCGGTTGAGCAGCGTGGTCCAGCGCCGCATCTGGGCGTAGCCGTCGGCGTCCAGCAGCCCCTTTTTCAGGGCGGCCGACAGCACCCCCACCCCCAGCGGTTTGCCCAGTACCAGCAGGTCGCCCGGCTGCGCGCCGGCATTGGTCTGGATGTGGTCCGGATGGACGGTGCCGATGGCGGCCAGGCCGTAGATCGGCTCCACGGTGTCGATGGAGTGGCCGCCCGCCAGCACCACCCCGGCCGAGCGGCAGGCCACCGCCCCGCCTTCCAGCACGCGGGCGATGACCGCCTCTGGCAGTTGCTGGATGGGCATGCCCACCAGCGCCAGTGCGAGCAGCGGCTGGCCGCCCATGGCGTACACGTCCGACAGCGCGTTGGTGGCCGCAATCGCGCCAAAATCGAACGCATCGTCCACGACGGGCGTGAAGAAGTCGGTGGTCGCCACCAACGCCAGGTCGTCGCGCAGGCGGTAGACTGCGGCGTCGTCGCTGGTGGCCGTGCCCACCAGCAGCTCGGGAGGCGCCAGGTGCGGCGGCACCTGGGCCAACAGCCGCTGCAGCACCGCCGGGGCGATCTTGCAGCCGCAGCCGCCGCCGTGGGCCCAGGCGGTCAGTCGGTTCGGGTCACGCGTCTCGGTGTTCATCGTCGTCTCATTAGCCGTACGGCAGTACTTGCAGCCTTGCCATGGCCGCCAAACCGGATATTGTCACCCTGGACCAGATCGGCGCGTTCGACACGCTGATCGATGCCCGCAGCCCGGCGGAGTTTGCGCTCGACCACCTGCCCGGCGCGATCAACCTGCCGGTGCTCGACGACGAGGAGCGCCGCATCGTCGGCACGCTGTACAAACAGACCGGCGCTTTCGAGGCGCGGCGCATCGGCGGCGCCTGGGTGGCGCGCAACATCGCCCGCCACATCGAGGCCGTCATGCAGGACCGGCCGGCCGGCTGGCGCCCGCTGGTGTACTGCTGGCGTGGCGGGCAGCGCAGCGGCGCGTTTGCCCTATGGCTGCGCCAGATCGGCTGGGCCGCGGCGCAGTTGCAGGGGGGGTACAAGGGCTACCGGCGCTGGGTCGTGGCGCAGCTCGACGCCCTGCCACCGACGCTGGACTGGCGGGTGATCGCCGGTCCGACCGGCAGTGGCAAGACGCGGCTGCTGCAGGCCCTGGCCGCCCGCGGGGCGCAGGTGCTGGATCTGGAGGCGCTGGCGCGCCACCGCGGCTCCATCCTGGGCGCGTGGCCCGACGGGCAGCCGCAGCCCAGCCAGAAGGCCTTCGACACCGCGCTGGTCGATGCGTTGCGGCGCTTCGACCCCGCGCGGCCGGTGTGGGTGGAGGCCGAAAGCCGCAAGATCGGCGCCGTGCAACTGCCCGAGGCGATGGCCGCCGCGCTGCAGCGTGCCCCCCGCGTGCAGGTGGAAGTGCCGTTCGCCGCGCGGCTGGCGCTGGTGCTGCAGGACTATGCCTGGCTGGGGCGCGATCCGCAGGCGCTGGCGTTGCGCCTGTCGGCGTTGCGCGGCCTGCAGTCCAACGACACGCTCGCCCGCTGGCAGGACTGGGCGCAGGCGGGGCGATTGCCGGAGCTGTTTGCCGAGCTGATGACGCACCACTACGATCCGCTCTACCGGCGTTCGCAGGAGCGAACGGCGGCTGGGCGCGTGCTGCCCGTGACCGCGCTGGACGCGGCCGGACTCGACCGTGCCGCCGCCGAACTGCTCGATGACGCCGGCATGCCCCCCGTTTTCCGATGACTTGCCGCAGGAAGCACCCGCATGGCCCTCGATGACCGCGACGATCCCGACCGTACCGCCCCCTTGCCGGCCGCGGCCGCCTGGCTGGGGTACGGTGGTCTGCTGCCGTTTGCCGCCGGTGCCGCCGGCGCGTGGTTGGCCTCGGGCTTTGCCCAGGCGGCCATCGGCGCGGCGCTGCTGTGCTATGGCGGGGCCATCCTGAGCTTTCTGGGCGGCATCCACTGGGGCTGGGGCGCACAGGCAGGGGCAGATCGGGTGGCGGCGCGCCTGGGCTGGTCGGTGTTGCCCTCGCTGTGGGCCGCGGCGGCGATGACCGCGGGCCTGCTCACCGGGCCCCGGGTCGGCTACGGCGCGCTGGTCGCGGGCCTGCTGTTGTGGCGGCTGCTGGAGGCGGCGGTCTGCCCGCCGGGCCCGGTGGCGCCGTGGTACCCGCGCCTGCGCCGCCACCTGACGTTTGGCGCCAGTGCGTGCCTGGTGCTGGCGGCGCTGGCCCCCCAATCGGCTTGATATGCCTAAAGGCAATAAAGAAATCAAAAAAATATCGTTTGAGTTTTGAGGGGCGCCGCTCAGAATCCCCGGCCATGTCATCCGACCCGCCGGAGGAATTCCCGATGCGACGCCGCTCCTTCACCCGTGGCCTGTGGGCCGCCCCCCTGTCTGCCCTGGCGCTGGTCGCCGGCCTGACCGCCACCCCGCCGGTCCACGCCCAGTCGGCCGCCCTGCTCAATGCCTCCTACGACGTCGCGCGGGAGTTCTACAAGGACATCAATGCCGCCTTCGCCGCGCACGTCAAGAAGACCAGCGGCCGTGACGTGACGGTGCAGCAGTCGCATGGCGGCTCCAGCGCCCAGGCGCGTGCCGTGGCGGACGGGCTGGACGCCGACGTCGTGACCATGAACACGACCACGGACATCGACTTCCTGGCCGAGCGCGGCGTCGTCGCCAAGGACTGGGCGCAGCGCTTCCCGCACGGTGCGGCGCCCACCACGTCCACCATGCTGTTCCTGGTGCGCCAGGGCAACCCCAAGAACATCCGCGACTGGGACGACCTGGTCAAGCCGGGCGTGCAGGTGGTGGTGGTCAACCCCAAGACGGGCGGAAATGGCCGCATGGCCTACCTGGCCGCCTGGGGGCAGGTGCTGGCGCGCGGCGGCACGCCCGAGCAGGCGGCCGACTTTGTGCGGCGGCTCTACCGCAACGTGCCGGTGCTGGCGCGCGGCGGCCGGGATGCCACGGGCGTGTTTCTGCAGCGCGGCATTGGCGATGTGCTGATCACCTTCGAGTCCGAGGTGGTGTCGGTGGACCGCGAGTTTGGCGCCGGCAAGGTCGACGTGGTGCACCCGTCGGTCAGCATCGTGGCCGAGAACCCGGTGGCGATCGTCGAGCGCACCGTGCAGAAGAAGGGCACGCGCGATCTGGCCAAGGCCTACCTGGACTTCCTGTACACCGAGGAGGCGCAGGAAATCGCGGCGCGCCACGCCATCCGCCCCCGCAATGAGGCGGTGCTGCGCAAGTACGCCGCCACCTTCAAGCCGCTCAAGCTGTTCACGGTGCAGCAGCACTTCGGCAGCCTGGCCGAGGCGCAGCGGGTGCACTTCAACGACGGCGGCCAGTTCGACCAGCTCTACACCGCGGGGCGCTGAGGCCATGACCGCGATCACGCTTGTCGCGACGGGGCCGGCCGTCCCGCGCAGCACCGGGCGGCGGGTGCTGCCGGGCTTCGGGCTGACGCTGGGCTACACCGTCATCTACCTGAGCCTCGTGGTGCTGATTCCGCTGACGGCGCTGGTGGCCAAGACGCTGACGCTCGGCTGGACGGAGTTCTGGGACGCGGTGACGGCGCCGCGCGTGCTGGCCGCGTTTCGCCTGACCTTTGGCGCGTCGCTGCTGGCGGCGATGGCCAACGCGGTGGCCGGTCTGCTGGTGGCCTGGGTGCTGGTGCGCTACCGGTTTCCGGGCAAGCGGCTGGTCGACGCGCTGGTGGACCTGCCGTTTGCGTTGCCCACCGCGGTGGCCGGCATCTCGCTGGCGGCGCTGCTGGCCGGCAACGGCTGGATCGGGCAGTGGCTGGAGCCGTGGGGCATCCAGCTCGCCTTCCAGCCCGCTGGCGTGGTGATCGCGCTCATCTTCATCGGGCTGCCGTTCGTGGTGCGCACGGTGCAGCCGGTGCTGGAGGACGCGGAGCGCGAGCTGGAGGAGGCCGCGCAGTGCCTGGGCGCGACGCGCTGGCAGACCTTCCGCCACGTGATCTTCCCGACCATCCTGCCGGCGCTGCTGACGGGGTTTGCGCTCGCCTTCGCCCGCGCGGTGGGCGAGTACGGCTCGGTGATCTTCATTGCCGGCAACGTGCCGATGGTGTCGGAGATCGTGCCGCTGATCATCATCGGCAAGCTGGAGCAGTACGACTTCGCCGGGGCCACGGCGGTGGCGACTGTGATGCTGTTGGCGTCGTTTGCGCTGCTGCTCGTCATCAATGCGCTGCAGGCCTGGCAGCGCCGTCGTGCGGGGAGCTGACATGGGAATCCCGACCTCCACTCGCGTCGGGGCGCGAGGCCCCCAGACCACCGAGGCGCCCTGGGTGCGCTGGACGCTGACGGTGCTGGCGCTGGGCTTCATGGCCCTGTTCCTGGTGCTGCCGCTGCTGGCCGTGTTTGCCGAGGCGCTGCGCAAGGGCTGGGATGCCTACTGGAGCGCCTTGCAGGAGCCCGACGCCTGGGCTGCCGTGCGGCTGACGCTGCTGACGGCTGCGATTGCGGTCCCGCTCAACCTGGTGTTCGGCGTCGCCGCGGCGTGGGCGATCGCCAAGTTCGAATTCCGCGGCAAGGCCCTGTTGACCACGCTGATCGACCTGCCGTTCTCGGTCTCGCCGGTGGTGGCGGGGCTGATCTATGTGCTGGTGTTCGGCGCCCAGGGCTGGCTGGGGCCGTGGCTGGCCTCGCATGGTATCCAGATCATCTTCGCCGTGCCCGGCATCGTGCTGGCCACCGTGTTCGTGACCTTCCCCTTCGTCGCGCGCGAGCTGATCCCCCTGATGCAGGCGCAGGGCAACGAGGAGGAGCAGGCGGCCCTGGTGCTGGGCGCCAGCGGCTGGCAGACCTTCTGGCACGTCACGCTGCCCAACATCCGCTGGGGCCTGCTGTACGGTGTCATCCTGTGCAACGCGCGCGCCATGGGCGAGTTCGGCGCGGTGTCGGTCGTCTCCGGCCACATCCGCGGGCTGACCAACACCATTCCGCTGCACGTGGAGATTCTCTACAACGAGTACCAGTCGGTGGCGGCCTTCGCCGTGGCGTCGCTGCTGGCCCTGCTGGCGCTCGTCACGCTGGTCATCAAGACCGTGGCCGAGTGGCGCATGCAGCGCGAGTGGCGCGCGCTGGCCGAGCTGCCGCCCGAGCGGCCCAGCGCCGGGCCGCAGACCGCAGGCGACGCCTGGCGTCCCGCCACCAGGGCCGCTGCGCTCCCCGTTTCCTCCCCGCTTTCCGGAGTCCGCGCATGAGCATCGAGGTCCAGCGCATCAGCAAGCGTTTCGGTCATTTCGTCGCGCTCGACGACGTCAACCTGCACATCGACTCGGGCGAGCTCGTCGCCCTGCTGGGGCCGTCGGGCTGCGGCAAGACGACGCTGCTGCGCATCATCGCCGGGCTGGAGTCGCCCGACGCCGGCGCCATCCGCTTCGAAGGCGAGGACGCCACCGACCGCCACGTGCGCGAGCGCAACGTCGGCTTCGTGTTCCAGCACTACGCACTGTTCCGCCACATGTCGGTGTTCGACAACGTGGCCTTCGGCCTGCGCATGAAGCCGCGTGGCCAGCGCCCGTCCGAGCGCCAGATTCGCGACCAGGTGATGTCGCTGTTGCAGCTGGTGCAGCTGGACTGGCTGGCCGACCGCTACCCGGCGCAGCTCTCGGGCGGACAGCGCCAGCGCATCGCCCTGGCGCGCGCGCTGGCGGTGGAGCCCAAGGTGCTGCTGCTGGACGAACCGTTTGGCGCCCTGGACGCCAAGGTGCGCAAGGAGCTGCGCCGCTGGCTGCGCCGCCTGCACGACGAGCTGCACGTGACCAGCATCTTTGTCACCCACGACCAGGAGGAGGCGCTGGAGGTGGCCGACCGCGTGGTGCTGATGAACCACGGCCGCATCGAGCAGGTGGGCAGCCCGCAGCAGGTCTGGGAGCAGCCGGCCAGTCCGTTTGTGGTGGGCTTCCTGGGCGATGTCAACCTGTTCCACGGCCGTGCCCATGAGGGCCTGGTGCACCTGGGCGACGGTGTGGCGCTGGACCTGCCCGAACATGCCGACGCGCGCGACGCCCAGGCCCTGGCCTATGTGCGCCCGCACGAGCTGGACGTCGCGCCGCTGGCCGATGGCACAGGCCTGCCGGCGCGCCTGGAGCGCGTCCTGGTGGTGGGCCCACTGGCCCGGCTGGAACTGCGGCCGCTGGCCCCAGCCGACGGTGGTGCCGTTCCTGCCGTGCTGGAGGCCCACGTGCCGGCCGAACGCTGGGCCGCCCTGGGCCTGCGTGAGGGCGACACCGTGCGCGTGGCGCCCCGCACGGCGCGCGTGTTCCTGCGTGCGGAAACGGCTGCCGACACCGTGGCCTGAAGGATCGGTTGACCGACGGCCTCCCGCCGTGGGCCGTGATTGTTCGGGTTGCAGGTGGGGCGGGCCTGGCGTTAAGGTCGTGGCTTTACGTCGGGAGATTCCATGCACCTTGCGCAACTGCTGGTCCGGCAGGCCCGCCTGGCGGGTGACCGCCCCGCCATCTTCCATGGCCCCCATCGCTGGGCCACCCATGCGCAGTGGGCCGCTCGCTGCGCCGGGCTGGCGCAGCGCCTGCGCCAGCAGGGCCTGCAGCCGGGGGAACGGGTGCTGATCTTCATGCGCAACCACCCGCGCTACCTGGAGATCCTGTGGGGCGCCTGGTGGGCCGGGCTGGCCGTGGTGCCGGTCAACGCCAAACAGCACCCGTCGGAGGTTGAATGGATCGTCGACAACGCCGGGGCGCGCTGGGGCTTCGTCACCGCCGACGTGGCGCCTGCCCCGCAGCGCGGACTGCAGCGGCAGGTGGATGCCGAGTCGGCCGAGGCCGACGCCCTGCTGGCACCGCTGCCGGACTGGAGCGCGTACCCGCCGCTGGATCGCGCGCCCGACGACCTGGCCTGGCTGTTCTACACCAGCGGCACGACCGGCCGCCCCAAAGGGGTGATGCTGACGCAGCGCAACCTGATGACGATGGGGTTGACCTACTTTGCGGACGTGGACCCGATCGATCCGGGTGATGCCATCGTCTATGGCGCGCCGATGTCGCACGGCTGTGGCCTGTACGCGATTCCGCACCTGATGGCGGGCGCCCGCCACGTGGTGCCGACGTCTGGCGGCGTCGATCCGGCCGAGCTGTTCGCGCTCGGTCGGACGCATGGCCCGCTGACCACGTTTGCCGCGCCCACCATCGTCAACCGCTTGGTCGACCATGCGCAGGCCGAGGGCCTGACCCCGGCCGACTGCGCCGCCGCGTTCAAGACCATCGTCTATGGCGGCGCGCCGATGTACCTGGCCGATATCGAGCGCGCGTTGCGCGTGATGGGGCCGCGCTTCGTGCAGATTTACGGCCAGGGCGAATCACCGATGGTGATCACCGCGCTGGCGCGGCGGCACCTGACCGACACCGGCCACCCGCGCCACCCCGAGCGGCTGGCCTCCGTGGGGGTGGCGCAGACGCCGGTGCAGGTGCGCGTGGTGGATGCGCATGGGCGCGACCTGCCGCTGGGCGAGGCCGGCGAGGTGCTGGTGCGCGGCGATACCGTGATGGCTGGCTACTGGCGCAACCCCGAGGCCACCGCCGCCGCCCTGCGCGATGGGTGGCTGTGGACCGGCGATGTCGGTGCGCTGGATGCGGACGGTTTTTTGACGCTGAAGGACCGCAGCAAGGACCTGGTCATCAGCGGCGGCTCCAACATCTACCCGCGCGAGGTGGAGGAGGTACTGCTGACCGCCCCGGGCGTGGCCGAGGTGGCCGTGGTCGGCGCGCCCGATCCGGAGTGGGGTGAGGTGGTGGTGGCCTTCGTCGTCGCGCAGCCCGGCGCGGCCCCCAGCGCCGAAGCGCTGGATGCGCACTGCCTGGCGCACATCGCGCGCTTCAAGCGGCCCAAGCGCTATGTGTTCCTCGACGCCCTGCCCAAAAACCACTACGGCAAGGTCCTCAAGACCGAGCTGCGTGCGCGCTTGTCCGCGTCTGCCTGAGGGCGCTCCGCCGGGGCGGGTGCGGCGGGCAGCGCCCGGGCCCCGGCACCGATCCACACCACCGTCGGACGTCCGCTGTGCAGCACGCTGGCCTGTGCCAGCGTATCGAGTGTGTGCTGGGAGTGGATGGCATCCGGCCAGCCGGCGCGCGAGACCACACTGACCGGCGTGGTCGCCGGCCAGCCGGCGGCCGCCAACTGCCGCGCCAGGCCAGGCAACTGCTTGCCGGCCATGTAAAACACCTCCGTGTCCGCGTGGCGACCGGCTTGCAGGTCGTGTTCGCGCGTCATGGCCGTGGTCAAGGCGACGCTGCGGCCGTGCCCGCGCCGGGTTAGCGGTTGCTGCGCATCGGCCGCGGCGGCCAGGGCGGCGGTCACGCCGGGCACCACCACGGCCTCGTGGCCGGCGGCGCGCACGGCGGCCAGTTCCTCTTCCAGCCGGCCGAAAACGCTGGGGTCGCCGCCTTTGAGGCGCACCACCCGCGCGCCGGTGGCCGCATGGTGCAGCAGCAGGGCGTGAATCACCGTCTGTTCCGTGGCGCGGCCAAAGCCGCGCTTGCCGACGTCGATCCAGTGGGCCTGCGGGGCCAAGGCCCGCAAGGCGGGGTCGATCAGGGCGTCCGCCAGCACCACCTCGGCCTCGGCCAGCAGGCGCGCGCCGCGCACGGTGATCAGATCGGCCGCGCCGGGGCCGGCGCCGATGAAGGCAATCGTCCCCATGTCAGTCCACCAGCAGGGCGCCGCTGGTGCGGTGCGTGGCCGGATCGACGACGATCAGGGCACCGCCCTCGGTCGAGCCGCTGAACGCCGTCAACGGCAGCGGCTCGGCGGTTTCCACCACCACCCGCCCCAGGTCGTTGACGCCCAGGTGCTGGGCCTCGACCGGTTCCAGCGTATCGATGTCCAGCCGGTGTTCGATGGCGACGAGGCGCCCTTGCACCCAGCGGTGGCCGTGGCGCAGCCAGTAGCGCCGCCCCACCAGGGCGGGTTCGGGGTCCAGCCAGGCCAGGGTGGCGGCGAAGCGGCGGCGCCCCTCCAGTGCACCGGGGGCCGCCAGCCAGTCGCCGCGCGAGACGTCGATCGCGCGGTCCAGCACCAGGCCGACCGATTGGCCGGCGTCGCCCGCGGCCAGGGGCTGACCGGCGTGGTGCAACACCTGCGCCACGCGCGCCGTCTCGCCGGAGGGAAAGACCGCCACCGCATCGCCGGGGCGCACCGTGCCGGTGGCCAGACGGCCCCAGCAGATGCGCGGCTGGTGACCGGTGCCGTCCCCACCGCGGGCCACCCATTGCACCGGCAGCCGCCAGGGCGCGTCCCCGTCCGGTTGCAGCACGGGCAGCGATTCCAGCAGCGCCAGCAGCGGCGGGCCGTCGTACCAGTCGGCATCCAGCGGCGCGGTCACATTGTCCCCGCGCAGGGCCGATACCGGCACGATGCCGGCCGGCTCCAGCCCGGCCCGCCGGGCAAAGGCCTCGAGCGCCTGGCGCACGGCCGCGTAGGCGGCCCCGGCGTCCGGCACGGCATCGATCTTGTTGACGGCGAACACCAGGTGCGGCACGCCCAGCCGGTGCGCCAGCAGCGCATGGCGCCGGGTCTGGGGCAGCAGCGTCACGGGGCGGCGGCTCAGGTCGAGCTTGGTCACATCCACCAGTACCACGGCGGCGTGGCTGCCCGCAGCGGCGGTGACCATGTTGCGGGTGTACTGCTCGTGCCCCGGCGCATCGGCGATGATGAATTTGCGCCGCGGCGTGGCGAAGTAGCGGTAAGCCACGTCGATGGTGATGCCCTGCTCGCGCTCGGCCTCCAGGCCGTCGGTGAGCAGCGACAGGTCCAGCGCACCGCTGCCGCGGCTGTGCCGACGCAGCGCCTCCACCTGGTCGGTCAGCAGCGCCCGGCTGTCGTAGAGCAGCCGGCCGATCAGCGTGCTCTTGCCGTCGTCCACGCTGCCGGCGGTCAGAAAGCGCAGCGCCGCGTGGCGGGCCGCCGCCCGTTGGGGGGTGATCGTGTCGTTCATCAGAAGTAGCCCTCGCGCTTGCGCCGCTCCATCGCGGCGTCACTGGTGCGGTCGTCCACCCGGGTGGCGCCGCGTTCGCTGACGTCGGCGCGCAGCGTCTCGGCCACGATGGCCTCGGCGCTGTCGGCCGTGCTCTCCACCGGGCAGGTGCAGGTCATGTCGCCCACGGTGCGAAAGCGCACGCGCACGGTCTCGACGGTCTCGCCCGCGCGCGGCGGCGTGACCGGCGTCACCGGCACCAGCAGCCCCTGGCGGCGCACCACGGCGCGTTCGTGTGCCCAGTACAGCGTCGGCAGCGCGATGCGCTCGCGCGCGATGTAGGCCCACACATCCAGCTCGGTCCAGTTGCTGATCGGGAAGGCCCGCATGTGCTCGCCCGGCTGCAGCCGGGTGTTGAACAGCGTCCACAGCTCCGGCCGCTGGGCCTTGGGCTGCCATTGGCCGAAGGCGTCGCGGTGGCTGAAGATGCGCTCCTTGGCACGGGCTTTCTCCTCGTCGCGGCGGGCCCCGCAGATCAGCACGTCGAAGCGGTGCGCCTCGATCGCCTCCAGCAGCGTGACGCTCTGGTGCGCATTGCGCGAGGCCAGGGGATCGGCCAGCCGCACCGTGCCGCGCGCGATCGAGTCCTCCACCGCGCCGACGATCAGTGTGTCGCCGTGGCGTTGCACCAGCTCGTCGCGAAAGGCGATCACCTCCGGGAAGTTGTGCCCGGTGTCCACGTGCAGCAGCGGCAGCGGCAGCCGCCCGCTCCAGCCGCCGTCGGGGCGGCGCTGTTGGAAGGCCTTGCGCGCCAGATGCAGCACGACGCACGAGTCCTTGCCGCCCGAGAACAACAGCGCCGGGCGCTCGAAGGCGGCGACGGCCTCGCGCAGCAGGTAGATGCCCTCTTCCTCCAGCGCGTCGAGGTGACGCCAGTCGATGTCGGGCAGCAGATGGTGGAGGGTGACAGGGGCGTTCATACGGGGCTTGGG
>NZ_DAISXZ010000036.1:0-22014 GCF_036825565.1 Tepidimonas sp.
AAGGCGGGCGGGCCGCTTGGCGGCGGCGCCTCAGCCTGGCGTCGGCGCTGCTGGGGTTGGCCCTGGCCGCGGCCCTGGTGGGCCGGGCCAGCGGGGGCGAGCTGACCGTCTATGAGCTGGGCGAGTGGCCGGCGCCGTTTGGCATCGTGCTGGTGCTGGACCGCCTGTCGGCGCTTATGGTGCTGCTGACCTATCTGGTGGCGGTCCCGGTGCTTTGGTACGCCTGCGGGGGTTGGGATACGCGCGGGCGGCATTTCCACGCCATTTTCCATTTCCAGCTCATGGGGCTCGGCGGGGCGTTCCTCACGGGCGACCTGTTCAACCTGTTCGTTTTTTTCGAGGTGCTGCTGATCGCGTCCTACGTGCTGATGCTGCACGGCCTGGGGCGCGAGCGCTTGCGCATGGGGGTGCACTATGTGGTGCTCAACCTGACGGCGTCGGCGCTGTTTTTGATCGGGTTGGCCATGTTCTACTCGGTCACCGGCACGCTCAACATGGCCGATGCCGCCCTGCACGTGGCGCGGTTGGACGGCGCATCGCTGCGGCTGGCACAGTCCGCCGCTCTGATCCTGCTGGTGGTGTTCGGTCTGAAGGCGGCGCTCGTGCCGCTGTACTTCTGGCTGCCGGGGACGTACGCCGCGGCCAGCGCCCCCGTGGCGGCGCTGTTTGCCATCATGACCAAGGTGGGGGTCTACAGCATCGTGCGCGTCCATTGGGTGATTTTTGGGGTCGATGCCGGCGCCGCGTCGCTGACCGTGCAACCCTGGCTGCTGCCCGTGGCGCTGCTGACCAGTGTCCTTGGGGTGTTGGGCGCGCTGGCGGCACACACCCTGGGGCGGCTGGTCGCGTACCTGACCGTGTCCTCGGTGGGCACGATCGTTGCGGGGGTGGCCCTGTTCACGCCGGAGACCTTGTCCGCGGCGATGTACTACCTGCTGCACAGCACCGTCGTCATCGCCGGGCTGTTTTTGTTCGTGGAACTGGCCGCGGCGCAGCGCGGGGCCGTGCACGACCGGCTGCAGCCAGCCCCCGCGGTGCGCGAGCCCGTGCTGCTCGGCGTCATGATGCTGTTCGGCGCGGCGTCGGCGGCGGGGCTTCCACCGCTGCCCGGTTTTTTGGGCAAGGTGATGCTGCTGCAAAGCACGGCGGGACTGCCCGCGCAGCCCTGGGTGTGGAGCGTGCTGATCGGGGTGGGTTTTCTGACTCTGTTGGGGCTGGCCCGCGCCGGTGTCGTCATGTTCTGGCATGTGCAGCCCGCGGTGGAACCGCAGGCGTCCGGCACCAGCACCCGCTTGCTGGCCGCCCCGTGGGCCTTCATGGCCGTGACCGTGGCCATGGCCGTCTGGGCCGCACCCATCAAGGACTACACCGACGCCCTGGCCCAGCAGTTGACCGACAAGGCCCGCTACGCCAGCGCTGTCCTGGCCCGCCAGGGCGGCGTGGGCGTGCCCACCACGCGGCCCTATGACGGCCGCCGCCCGGCCGCGCCGAGCAGCCCGGCGGCACCGCCGACCGATGCACAGGAGAGCCGGCCATGAGCGCCATCCCCCGTGAACCGACCCGCCCCGGCACGCCGCCCACTGGCTGGCGGGTGCTGCTCCCCCATCCGGTGCTGTCGTTGCAGCTCGGCTTGACCTGGCTGATGCTGTCCCACAGCCTGGCGCTGGTGCACCTGTTGTCGGCGCTGGCGCTCGCCTGGGGCGTGCCACGCCTGCTCGCCCCCTATCTGGGCGATGCGAGCCGCCTGCATTGGCCCTCGGTGGTGCGCCTGCTGCTCGTGGTGTTGTGGGACATCGTGGTATCCAATATCACGGTGGCCCGGCTGACGCTCGGGTCGATGCAGCGGCCGCGTCCCGCGTGGTTGCGCGTGCCGTTGGCCACCGACCATCCGCGCGTCAATGCGCTGTTTGCCAGCATCATCACCACCACACCGGGGACCGTTTCCATGACCATCGACGAAGATCGGCGCGAAATCCTGGTCCACGCCCTCAATTGCGACGATTCGCAGGCGATGGTGGCCGACATGAAGGCCCGCTACGAGGCGCCGCTGATGCGGATTTTTCGGGTCGATCTCGACAGCCCGCACGGTGTGCGGACGGGAGGGCGGGCATGAGCAGTCCATTACTCCTGTGGGCACTCAACATCGGCCTCGTCGTCGTGGCGCTGTCGGTACTGCTGTGCAGTTGGCGCCTGCTGCGCGGGCCCGAGTTGCCCGACCGCATCCTGGCGCTCGACACCCTCTACATGGGGATGGTCGCGTTGATCATCCTGCTCGACATCCGCTTCGACACCGAGTTGCTGTTCGAGGCGGCGCTAACCGTGGCCATGCTGGGGTTCGTCTCGACCGTGGCGCTGGCGCGCTATGTCACCCGGGGTGACGTGATCGAGTGAGAGGTGGCCGAATATGAGCGTCGTACTGGAAAACCTGGCCGCGGTGCTGATCCTGGTCGCGTCGTTTTTTCTGCTCGTCGGGGCGATCGGGTTGATCCGCTTTCCCGACTTCTACATGCGGCTGCACGCCCCCACCAAAGCCTCCACGCTGGGCGTAGGTGGGGTGTTGATCGCGTCCATGCTGGTCACACTGGCGCACGGCCGGCCTGGCATCGCGGAGCTGCTGATCACGCTGTTCGTGTTCGTGACGGCGCCGGTGTCCGCCAACCTGATGGCCCAGGCCGCGCTACACATGCGCCTGGCGTCCCAGGCGCCCGTCCCGCGCGACGCCGTGCCGGAGCGCCGCGTGGCAGACCGCTGACGCGGGCGCGCCCCGCGCGAGCCGTCCCGCTCAAGCCGTGGGGGTGCCGTCCACCGGGCAGGCCTCGGGCAGGCCGTAGAAGTGGCGAATGCCCTCCCAAGCCGCCTCGGGCGTGTCCACATAGGTGAACAGATCCAGATCCTCGGGCGAGATGACGCCCTCGTCGACCATGGCGTCGAAGTCGATCAGTCGCTTCCAGTAAGCGCTGCCGTACAGGAACACCGGCACCGGCTTGGCCTTGCGGGTCTGCACCAGGGTCAGCACCTCGAACAGCTCGTCCAGCGTGCCGAAGCCGCCGGGGAAGGCCACCAGCGCCTTCGCGCGCATCAAAAAGTGCATCTTGCGCAGCGCGAAGTAGTGGAATTTGAAGCACAGCTCCCGGCTGATGTAGGGGTTGGGGGCTTGTTCGTGCGGCAGCAGGATGTTGAGCCCGACGCTGGGCGCGCCGAGGTCATGCGCGCCGCGGTTGGCCGCTTCCATGATGCCAGGCCCACCACCCGTGACGATGTAGAGCTGGTCCGCCTTGGGGCAGGATTGGCTGTAGGCCGCCACCAGTTGGGCAAAGCGCCGCGCCTCGTCGTAAAAACGGGCGTTGCGTCGCAGCGCCTCGGCACGGCGGATCGCTTCCGGGTCGCCACTGACCTGCGCCCGGCGCCACGCGGCGTCGGCTTCGGCCGGTTCGCGAAAGCGCGCGCTGCCAAACACGACGATGGTGTTTTCGATGCCAGCGTCGGCCTGCGCCAGATCGGGCTTGAGCAACTCGAGCTGGAAGCGAATGCCGCGCGTCTCGCGCCGCAGCAGGAACTCCGGGTCGGCGAACGCCAGCCGGTAGGCGTCGCGCGGCGGGCGTGTGCCGTCTTCGGACAGCAGGTGCATCTCGACGATGGCATCGGCCAGCCGGCGGGTTTGCAAGTCGTGGATATTGTCCGGATGCGTGGGGGCGGTGGCGTCGTCGTGCATGATCGCGGGTGCTCCAGGCGTGAAAAAGGCCCCGGGCGGGGCCTGTTGGATTCCGGGGGTGTCGGCAAATTCCGGCGCCCGGTCGGCGTGGCGATATCAGACGCGCTTGCGGTACTCGCCGGTGCGCGTGTCGATTTCGATCTTGTCGCCTTGCTCGACGAAGATCGGCACCATGACCTCGAAGCCGGTGGCGATCTTGGCGGGCTTGAGCACCTTGCCCGAGGTGTCGCCCTTGACGGCCGGCTCGGTCCAGGTGACTTCTCGCACCAGCGACGTCGGCAGTTCCACCGAGATGGCCTTGCCTTCGTAGAACACCACCTCGGCGGCCATGCCGTCCTCCAGGTAGTTGAGCGCGTCGCCCATGTTCTCGGCCTCGACCTCGTACTGGTTGTACTCGGTGTCCATCCAGACGTACATCGGGTCGGCGAAGTAGGAGTAGGTGCACTCCTTCTTGTCGAGAATGATGTTGTCGATCTTGTCGTCCGCCTTGAAGACGACCTCGGTGGCGCTGTTGTTGAGCAGCGCCTTGAGCTTCATGCGCACGGTGGCGGCGCCGCGGCCGCCGCGCTGGTATTCGGTCTTGAGGACGATCATCGGGTCCTTGCCCTGCATGATCACGTTGCCGGCGCGGATTTCTTGGGCGAGTTTCATGGTACCTCTGGCGGGGGTGATTCGACTGACGAACCCCACATTGTACCGCGGCGGCCGTGCACGAAAGCCAGCAGCCGCGTCAACAGGTCGTCCTGTGCCCACAGGCGGTCGCGGGCGGCGCGGGCGGTGACCTGCCATTGGGCCAGGCGCTCGGTGGTCAGGGCGGGGGGGTCGACCCCGGGGGTTCCGTTCCACGCCCGCAGCCAGGCCTGCCAGTCCGGCGGGGCGTCCAGCCAGGCCAGAAAGGCCTCCAGCTTGTCGTGGTGGGCGCCATCGTCCTGCGGGTAGAGCTGCCACAGGAACGCGCGACCGGCCCACAGGGCGCGCACCAGGGAGTCCTCCCCGCGCACCAGGTTGAGGTCGCACGCCCACAGGCGCTCGTCGAAGCTGGGCTGGGACACGCTCTCGAGCACGCGCACCGCGGCGCCGCTCGGCAGGGGCGGAGCCAGGGCGGCCCAGGCCGCGGCGCTGCGACCGGCTGCGACCAGCCATTGCGCGGTGGCCAAGGCCGGTTGGGCGACCAGCCGGGGCAGGGCGCTCGGCTCGTAGCAAAACAAGCTGACCCAGGGGCTGTCGTGGGGTCCGCAGGCCGCGCGCCAAGCCTGCGCGTCGAAGTGGGCCTGGCGTCGCGCCAGGTCCGCCTCGCGCAGCAGTCCGCCGGTGTCGGGCGCGAAGCCGGGAAAGAAAAACCATTTGGTGCGCCCTGCCAAGGGGCCGCTGAGCACGGGTGAGGGCAGGCCGTGGCTGCGCGCGACCCACGGTTCGGCGCTGAGGTATTCCAGATTTAGCCAGACAGAGGGCCGTCCGTCGCGGCCTGCGGGCGGCAGCAGCGCCGCCACCCAGGCGTCGGGCACATGGCACCCAAAGGCCTCCACCAGCACGTCTGCCGGGGGCAGGGACGGGGGCGGGCAGTCAGCCCGGCCGCGCGGCCACGGGTGGATCTGCACACAGGGCACTTGCCCGGCGCGCGCGCCGGGGGCCATCCAGTCCAGCGCATCGGCGTCGTCGATCCACAGCCGCACCCGCTGACCCGCCGTGGCGAGTTGCTGGCACAGGCGCCAGCAGACGCCCACATCGCCCCAGTTGTCGATGACATGGCAAAACACGTCCCAGGTCAGTGGGGGAGGGGCCGCGTTCAGCGAACGCGGGGCGGCGGGCGCGGTACAGTGCGCGCTGTCGCGGCCCCCGGTGGCCGGCGCGGTGGAGTGCAAGACGGGATCGGACATGTCAGCAGTGCATTCGGACGAGTTGTTGCGCGCGGTGGCGGCCTTGCCGTCGCTGCCGGGCGTGTACCGGTATTTCGACGAGGCCGGCACGCTGCTCTACGTGGGCAAAGCGCGCGATCTGAAAAAGCGCGTCAGCAGCTACTTCCAGAAAACCCATGACGGCACGCGCATCGGCCACATGGTCGGCAAGATCGCCCGGCTGGAGACCACGGTGGTGCGCTCCGAGGCGGAGGCGCTGCTGCTGGAAAACAACCTGATCAAGACCCAGCAGCCGCGCTACAACATTCTGTTTCGCGACGACAAGAGCTACCCCTACCTGCGCCTGAGCGCGAGCACCTGGGTGCCCGATGCGCCCCAGGCAGGGCGCACCCCAGGCGCCGCCAACCCCGACCATTATCCGCGCATGTCGTACTACCGCGGGGCGGTGGATCGGCGCCACCAATACTTTGGTCCCTATCCCAGCGCCTGGGCGGTGAAGGAGACGATCCAACTCCTGCAAAAGGTGTTTCGCCTGCGCACCTGCGAGGACACGGTGTTTGGGCACCGGACCCGGCCCTGCCTGCTCTACCAGATCAAGCGCTGCAGCGGCCCGTGCGTGGGCTTGGTGTCGCCCGCGGACTACGCGGCCGATGTGCGCGCGGCCAGCGCCTTTCTGAACGGCGAGAGCCAGGCCGTGCTGGCGGAGCTGGAGGCGCGCATGTTTGCCCATGCCGAGCGGCTGGCGTTCGAGCAGGCGGCCGAGGTGCGCAACCAGATCGCGGCTTTGTCGCGCGTGCTGCATCAGCAGAGCATGGAAAGTCTGGACGACCAGGACGTGGACATCCTGGCTGTGCGTGTGCAGGGTGGGCGGGCGTGCGTCAACCTGGCCATGGTGCGCGGCGGCCGCCACCTGGGGGATCGGCCCGCCTTTCCGGCGCATGTGGAGGACGGTGCGGCGTTGGCCGATCCGGATCAGCCCGGCACGGTGGAGCAGCGCGTGCTGGAGGCCTTTTTGGCCCAGCACTACACCCAGGTGCCGCCCCCGCCCGTGCTGGTGCTGGGGGCGCCGGTGGACGAGGCGCTGCTGGCGGCCCTGTCCGAGCAGACCGGGGTGCGGCTGCGGCCCGTTTTCCATCCGCGCGAGCAGCGCCGGCTGTGGCTGGAGATGGCGCAGAAAAACGCCGATTTGCAATTGGCGCGCCTGCTCGCGGAAGAAGGCTCGCAGCAGGCGCGCACCCGCGCCCTGGCCGAGGCATTGGGCCTGCCCGCCGAGTCGCCCGAGGCCCTGGCGCGCCTGCGCATCGAGTGCTTCGACATCTCGCACACCGCGGGCGAGGCGACCATGGCATCGTGCGTGGTGTTCGAGGGCCACCAGATGCAGCCCTCGCAATACCGGCGTTACGCCATCGAGGGCATCACCCCCGGCGACGACTATGCCGCCATGCGCCAGGTGCTGCAGCGCCGCTATGGCAGGCTGGCCGCCGCGCTGGCGGACGCCGGCGGGGACGCGGGCGTGGCCGTGGCGGAGTCGGATGCGCAGGGAGCGGTCCGCTCCCGTGGTGAGGCCCAGGTCCGTCTGCCCGACGTCGTGCTCATCGACGGCGGTGTGGGCCAGGTCAACGTGGCGCGCGAGGTGTTCGGCGCCCTGGGCCTGGACCTGGGCCGCCTGGTCGGCGTGGAAAAGGGCGAGGGCCGCAAGGTCGGGCTGGAGGAGCTGGTGTTTGCCGACGGGCGGGAGAAGATCTACCTGGGCGCCGACTCCGCCGCGCTGATGCTGGTGGCACAGATTCGCGACGAGGCGCACCGGTTTGCGATCACCGGCATGCGGGCGCGCCGCGCCAAGGCCCGCACGGGGGGCAGCCGGCTGGAGGACATTCCTGGCGTCGGCCCCAAAAAGCGCGCTCGCCTGCTGGCGCGGTTTGGCGGGGTGCGGGGGGTCGCGGCGGCCAGTGTGGAGGATTTGGCTGCGGTGGAGGGAATTTCCGCCGAACTGGCCGAGACCATCTACCGTGTCCTGCACGGATAAGGACGCATAATCGAACGCCATGTTTTTCAACCTGCCGACGCTGCTGACCTGGGCCCGCATCGCCGCGATCCCGCTCATCGTGGTGGTGTTCCACTGGCCCGGGTTGACGCTGCCGGCGCAAAACGCACTGGCCACCGTGCTGTTCGTGGTGTTTGCGCTGACCGACTGGGCCGACGGCTATCTGGCGCGGCGGCTCAACCAGACGTCGGCCTTCGGTGCCTTTTTGGATCCGGTGGCGGACAAATTTTTGGTCTGCGCTTGCGTGCTAGAGCTGGTCAGCCTGGACCGTGTCCATGTGTTCGTCGCGCTCATCATCATCGGGCGCGAGATCGCCATCTCGGCGCTGCGGGAATGGATGGCCACCATCGGCGCGGTGCGCAGCGTGGCCGTGCACATGGTGGGCAAGGCCAAGACGGCCACGCAGATGGTGGCCATTCCGTTTTTGCTGTACGACGGGGTGCTGATGGGCGTCGATACGCGCTGGTGGGGCACGGTGCTGATCTGGGCCGCTGCGGTGCTGACGGTGTGGTCCATGGCGTACTACCTGAACAAGGCCGTCCCGGAGATTCGTGCCCGCGCCCGATGACCTCCGCCGACGACTCCCCCTGGATCCGCGCCATGCCCGCGGTGTTCGTGCTGATCTGGAGCACGGGCTTCATCGTCGCGCGCTTCGGCATGCCGCACGCACCGCCGATGACCTTCCTCGCATGGCGCTACGCGCTGTCGATCGCCTGCTTCGGGGTGTGGATCGCGTTGGCCCGCGTGGCGTGGCCGCGCACGCCGGCGCAATGGGGGCACCTGGCCGTCACCGGCGTCCTGATGCACGCGGGCTACTTGGGCGGCGTGTGGGCGGCCGTCAAGGCCGGCATGGGCGCGGGGCTGTCGGCGTTGATCGTCGGGTTGCAGCCAGTGCTGACGGCGGTGTGGCTGTCCGCCACCGGCGGGCGCGTCACGGCACGCCAGTGGTTGGGGCTGACGCTGGGCTTGGCCGGGCTGGTGCTGGTGGTGGGGCACAAGTTCGGCCACGGCGGCCCCGGCGACAGCGCCACGCCGGTGAATCTCGCGTTCGCGGCGGCGGCGCTGCTGTCCATCACCGCCGGCACGCTGTACCAAAAGCGCTTTCTGGCCCCTTGCGACGTGCGCACCGCCAACACCGTGCAGCTGGCCGCCGCTCTGCTGGTGACGCTGCCGCTGGCGTGGCTGGAGCGCGAGCCGATGCGCTGGAACCTGGAGTCGGCCGGTGCGATGGCGTGGTCGGTGCTGGGCCTGACGCTGGGCGGCAGTTCGCTGCTGTACCTGCTGATCCAGCGCGGCGCGGCCGCATCGGTGGCGAGCCTCATGTACCTGGTGCCGCCGTGCACGGCGCTGATCGCCTGGGTGCTGTTCGGCGAGCCGATCACCGCCACGACGCTGACCGGCACGGCGCTGACTGCCCTGGGCGTGGCGCTGGTGGTGCGCGGCGGTCCGCCGCGCTGAACCGTCGCGCCGAGACCATCGACCAAGGAGACCGCTTGATGACCGCCTCGCCCATCCCCGCCCCGGTGCACCGCATCGCCGTCATCCCCGGCGACGGCATCGGCACCGAGGTCATGCCCGAGGGCCTGCGTGTACTGGAGGCCGCGGCCAGCCGCTTCGGCCTCGACCTGCGCTTCGAGACCTTCGACTTCGCCTGCTGGCCGTACTACGAGCGCCACGGCGCCATGCTGCCGCCCGACTGGCAGGACCTCCTCGGCGGGTTCGACGCGATCTACTTCGGCGCGGTCGGCTGGCCCGAGAAGATTCCCGACCACGTCTCGCTGTGGGGCTCGCTGTTGCAGTTTCGCCGCGCGTTCGACCAGTATGTCAACCTGCGCCCGGCGCGGCTGATGCCGGGGGTGCGCTCGCCGCTGGTGCGCGCCGACGGCACGCCGTACGCGCCCGGCGAGATCGACATGCTGATCGTGCGCGAGAACACCGAAGGCGAGTACTCCAGCATTGGCGGGCGCATGTTCGAGGGCACCGAGCGCGAGCTGGTGGTGCAGGAGACGGTGATGACGCGCCACGGCGTGGATCGCGTGCTGCGCTTCGCGTTCGAGCAGGCGCGCCGCCGCCGCGGCCGCCTGACCAGCGCCACCAAGTCCAACGGCATCGCGATCACGATGCCGTACTGGGACGAGCGCGTGCGCGCGATGGCGGCGGGCTACCCGGACGTGGCGGTGGACCAGTACCACATCGACATCCTGACCGCGCACTTCGTGCAGCGGCCCAACCGCTTCGACGTCGTCGTGGCCAGCAACCTGTTCGGCGACATCCTGAGCGACCTGGCGCCGGCCTGCACCGGCACGATCGGCATCGCGCCGTCGGCCAACCTGAACCCGGAGCGGCGCTTTCCGTCGCTGTTCGAGCCGGTGCACGGCTCGGCGCCGGACATCGCCGGCCGCGGCATCGCCAACCCGATCGGGCAGATCTGGTCCGGCGCGCTGATGCTGGACTTCCTGGGCCACCGCGAGGCGCACGACGCCATCGTGCGCGCGATCGAGGCGGCGCTGGCGCCCGGCAGCGGTGCGCCGCGCACGCCGGACCTGGGCGGGCGCGCCGGCACCGCCGACCTCGGCCGCGCCATCGCCGAGGCGCTGCGGGCCGAGGCGCTGTGCGCCGGGGCATGAAACGGCGTGGGTAGAATACGCCCCTTTTTCGCGCCGGTGGGCCGTCGCGTCCGCCGGATTTGGAGAGAGTCTTGCACATGAACAAAGCACAGCTGATCGATCACATGGCAGAGCGGGCGGACTTGACCAAACAGGAGGCGGCGCGCGCGCTCGACGCCTTCCTGGCCACGGTCTCGGACACGCTGGCCCGCGGCGGCGACGTCACGCTGGTAGGGTTTGGCACCTTCCAGGTGGATGAACGCGCGGCCCGCAAGGGGCGCAACCCCAAGACGGGGGAAGTGGTCGATATCGCTGCGGCTAAAATGCCAAAATTCCGTCCGGGCAAGGCGCTCAAAGACGCCGTCAACGGATGACCGCTCCGGCTGCCGGATCCGTGGTCCTGGCAGTCACCGGATCGGGTGCTTAGCTCAGCTGGTAGAGCGGCGCCCTTACAAGGCGTAGGTCGGCGGTTCGATCCCGTCAGCACCCACCAACCCTTCCCGAAGCGCGCAGGTCATGTTCGACGTCTTTCGCAACAACATGAAGGTGCTCATGGCCCTGCTCATGTTGTTGATCATCCCCTCATTCGTCTTCTTCGGTATCGAGGGTTACACCCGGTTTCGCGATCAGTCCGAGCCCGTGGCCCGGGTGGGCGGCGAACGCGTCACCCGCACCGAATGGGACGCCGCCCACCGGCGCGAGGTCGAGCGCCTGGCAGCGTCGATGCCCGGGGTGGACCGCGCCCTCCTGGAGAGCGAGGACAGCCGGCGCGCGACCTTGGAACGTCTGGTCACCGAACGGGTGCTGGCGCGCGCCGTGCAGGACATGCGGCTGCTGGCCACCGACCGTCGGCTGGCGGCCGAGCTGCTGCGCGACCCGACGATCGCCGGCCTGCGCAAGCCAGATGGCACCCTGGATGTGCAACGCTACCAGGACCTGCTGCGCGCCCAGGGCATGACGGCCGAGCAGTTCGAGGCGAGCGTGCGCGCCGACCTCGCGCGCCGCGCGGTCACCCAGGCGGTGGCGGACAGCGCCTTCATGCCCAAAGCCTCGGCCGAGTGGGCCGCACAGGCGTTTTTCGAGCGGCGCGAAGTCGCGCCGGCGTTCTTCCGGCCAGCGGATCACGCGTCCGCCATCCAGGTGTCGGATGCCGACCTCAAGGCGTTCTACGACGAACATGCGGATGAATTCCGCACGCCCGAGCAGGCGGACATCGAATACGTGGTCCTGGATCCCCAGGCCGTCGCCGCGCGCATCACCCCCAGCGAAGCCGAACTGCGCGACTACTATCGGCAAAACGTGGCCGACACCTCGCGCGCCGAGCAGCGTCGCGCGTCCCATATCCTGCTGCTGCTTCCGCCCGGTGCCTCTGCCGACGAAAAGGCCCGTGTCCGTGCCGAGGCCGAGCAGATCCTGGCCGAGGTGCGCCGCGATCCCAAGCGGTTTGTCGAGCTGGCCCGCACCCGCTCGCAAGACCCGGGTTCGGCTGCCAAGGGCGGCGACCTGGATTGGTTTGGCCGTGGCGCGATGGTCAAGCCCTTCGAGGATGCGGTCTTTGCGCTGCAGAAGGGGCAGATCTCCGACATCGTGGAGAGCGAGTTCGGTCTGCACATCATCCGGCTCACCGACGTGCGCCAGCCCGAGGCCGAGCCGTTCGAGAAGGCCCGCCCCCGCATCGAGGCCGAGGTGCGCCGCCAGCTCGCGCAGCGGCGGTTTGCCGAGGACGCGGAGCGCTTCAGCAATCTGGTGTACGAACAGTCCGACACCCTGGCACCGGCCGCCCAGGCCCTGGGTCTGACGGTGCGCCGCGCGACGGTCGAGCGCACCGGTCCGGTCGGGGCCGCGGCCGATGCGCTGCTGCGCGAGCCGGCGCTGCTGCGCGCCGTCTTCAACGAAGAGGCCCTGGGCCAGAAGCGCAACAGCGCGGCGATCGAATTGGGCGGCAACCGGTTGCTGTCCGTGCGCGTGTTGGCGCACCGGCCGTCCGAGCGTCGGCCGTTCGAGGCCGTGGCGTCCGAGGTGCGCCAGCGGCTGGTTCAGCAACGCGCCCGCGCGGCGGCTCTGGAGGCCGCCCGTGCCGCCCAGGCCCAATGGTCCGCCCAGACCCCGGCCGCATCGGCACTGCGCACGCCGGTGCTGGTGTCGCGCCAGGACGCCCAGGGCCTGCCGCCGGCGGCCGTGCGCGCGGCCATGAGCGCCCGGCTGGAAGGCGACGCCCCCGCGTGGGTGATGGTCGATCTGGGGGCCGACGGTGCGGCCGTGCTGCGCGTGCGGCGCGGCCCCCCGCGCGAGGCCCCCGATGCGGTGCGTCTGCTCAACGAACGACAAGAACTCGCCCGGCTGTGGGGCGAGGGCGAGGCCCAGGCCTGCCTGGGGGCCTTGCGGCAGCGCTACAAGGCCGAGATCCTGGTCAAGTGAGCGGTGCGAGGGGGAAGCCCCTCCAAAACGGCGATATAATGTCATCTTCTGCGGTGGCTGTAGCTCAGTTGGTAGAGTCCCAGATTGTGATTCTGGTTGTCGTGGGTTCGAGTCCCATCAGCCACCCCACCCCCATTTGACGATCGTCAAATGCCCACGCGGTGAAGCGGTCGCCGGTGCGCGTGCGCCCCGGGCAGCGTGAGATGATGACCATCTCACATGTAGCCGCCCATGTCTTCCTCCCTCTGCTCTGACGCCGATCCTGCGGCGGTTTTCGTTGCGCGCGGACTGTCCAAGGTCTATGGCAGCGGCGAGGCCGCGGTGCATGCTCTGCGCGGCGTGGATCTGGACATCTGGCAGGGCGAGTTCGTCGTGCTGCTGGGGGCCTCGGGCAGCGGCAAATCGACGCTGCTCAACATCCTGGGTGGGCTGGACACCCCCACCGCGGGGCAAGCCACCTGGTTCCATGCCGGGCAGGCGCACGACCTGGCGCAGGCCGACGACGCGGCCCTGACGGCCTATCGGCGCGATCATGTCGGCTTCGTCTTTCAGTTCTACAACCTGATCCCCAGCCTGACCGCGCGGGAGAACGTGCAGTTGGTCACGGATCTGGTGGCCCATCCCATGGACCCTGCCGAGGCCCTGGCGCGGGTGGGGTTGGGGCACCGGCTGGACCACTTCGTCTCGCAACTGTCCGGGGGTGAGCAGCAGCGGGTGGCCATCGCTCGCGCGATTGCCAAGCGCCCGGCCGTGCTGCTTTGTGACGAGCCCACGGGTGCGCTGGACTGCGCCACCGGTGTGCGCGTGCTGGAGGCCATCGAAGCCGTCAACCGATCTCTGGGCACCACCACAGTGGTGATCACCCACAACGCCCCCATCGCCGCGATGGCCGATCGGGTGCTGCGGCTGGTGGATGGGCGCATCGTGGACGTGCAGCCCAATCCGCACAAGGTGCCGGCGCGCGACCTGCGCTGGTAGTCGGGGGGGATGGTGCGGGCCCTGGACATCAAGCTCTGGCGCGATCTGCGGCAGCTCTGGGCCCAGGTGTTGACGATTGCCGTCGTCGTGGCGATCGGGGTGGCGGGCTTCGTGGGCATGTTTGCCGTCTACGACTCGCTGTTGTCCTCGCGGGACGCCTTCTACCGCGACAACCGCTTTGCCGATGTGTTCGTCGCGGTCAAGCGCGCGCCGCTGGCGGTGCGCGACCGGCTGGCCGCCGTGCCCGGGGTGGCCGAGGTGAAGACCGAGGTGGTGTTCGATGCCCAGGTGGATCTGCCCGGGGTCGCGGCGCCGGTGTCCGGGCGCTTCGTGGGGCTGGATCTGGCGCGTGCCCAGCAGGGGCGCCAGGGGCTCAATGCGCTGACGCTGCTGTCCGGCCGCTGGCCCGAGGCGGGCGGTCCGCTGGAGGCAGTGGTGACCGACCGGTTTGCTGTGGCGCGCGGCTTGCGCCCCGGCGACGTGGCCCATGCCATCCTGGCCGGCCGCCGCGAGGCGGTGCGCATCGTCGGCACGGTGGCGACGCCGGAGTATGTGTTTGCGATGCGCGGCGACATGCCGGATGACGAGTCGTTCGGGGTCTGGTGGATCGACGACGAGCGCATGGCGCGGGCGTTCGACATGACGGGCGCGTTCAATCGCGCCGCGCTTCGGCTGCACCCCGGCGCGGCGCCGGCCCCGGTGATTGCGCAGGTCGATCATCTGCTGGCGCGGTTTGGTGCGCTCGGCGCCACGGGCCGCGACTTGCAGATGTCGCACAAGATCGTCACCGACGAGCTGTCGCAGCTGCGTGTGATGGGGACGGTGCTGCCGGGCATCTTTCTGGCGGTGGCGATGTTCATTCTGAACGTCGTGCTGCACCGGCAGGTCACCACCCAGCGGGCGCAGATCGCGTCGCTCAAGGCCTTGGGGTACGCCAACGCCGCCATCGCCCGGCACTATGTGCGCTTTGCGCTGGTGATCGCGCTGCTGGGCGTGGCGCTGGGGCTGCTGGGCAGCCAGGCCATCGGCCGGCTGATGCTGTGGGTGTATGCCGAGGTGTTCCGCTTTGGCCACCTGGCGTATGCGACGGCCCCGTGGTTGATCGTGACGGCCGCGCTGATCGCGGTGCTGTGCGCGACCCTGGGGGCGTGGACGGCGATCCGCACCGTGGTGCGGCTGCAGCCGGCTCAGGCCATGCAGCCCCCCGTGCCGGCGGGCTATCGCCCGACCCTGATCGAGCGCCTGGGCTATGGCCGCCATGTCACGGCGGCGGCGCGCATGGTGGTGCGCAACGTGGAGCGCCGGCCCCTGCGTGCCGGCCTGACGGTACTGGGCATTGCCGCGGCGGTGGCGCTGCAGATTTCCGGGGCGTTCTGGCTGGATGCGATCGCGCACATCGTGGATGTGCAGTTTCGGCAGGTGCAGCAGGGGGACGTGTGGGTGGACTTCGATCGGCCCATGCCGGCGACCGTGGTGAACGATCTGCGCCGGCTGCCCGGCGTGATCGATGCCGAGGGCTATCGCAACGAGCCCGTGCGCCTGCAGGCGGGTGCGCGGCGCGTCGATACGGTGCTGTCCGCCCTGCCCGCGCATGGCCGGCTGCTGCGCGTGGTCGACGAGGCACGCGGGCCGCTGACCCTGCCCGCGCAGGGGGCGGTGGCCTCGGCCTTGCTGGCGCGCGAGCTGGGCTTGCGCCCGGGCGACCGGGTCACGGTGGCGTTTCGGCTGTGGAACCGGCGTGTCGTGGAGGTGGAAATCGTCGACATCGTGCACACCCAGTTCGGCAAAGCCTTGTACATGGAGCTGGCGGCGCTCAACCGGCTGGCACGTGACGGCGACGGCGTCACCCATGCCGCCCTGCACGCCGATCTGGCGCAGCGCGAGGCCCTGTGGCAGGCGGTCAAATCGGCCCCCTTCATCAGCGCGGTGGTGGACAAGGATGCCGTGGTGCGCGCCTTCAACGCCCGCACCGAGCGCAACATGGGTGTCTTCAGCGGCATCCTGACCGCGTTTGCCGTGGCGATGGCGGTGGGCATCATTTACAACGCCGCGCGCATCGCGCTGTCGGAGCGGGCGTGGGAGCTGGCCAGCCTGCGCGTGCTGGGCATGACGCGGCGGGAGGTGTCGGTGCTGCTGCTGGCCGAACTGGCGGTGGAGCTGCTGCTCGCCCTGCCGGTGGGGGCGGCGCTGGGCTGGATGCTAGCGCATCTGCTGATGCGGCTGATGTCGTCGGACACCATCGATTTTCCGGTCGTGATCGCGCCGGCGACGTATGCCGGGGCGGCGCTGGTGGTGCTCGCCGCGGGTGTGGTCAGCGCCTGGCTGGTGCGCCGGCACATCGACCGGCTGGATCTGGTCGCGGTTTTGAAGGTGAGGGAATGAACGAGACACCGACACGGTCGCCCTGGGGGCGACGCGCAGCCATCGCGGCTGGGGTGCTGGGGGTGGCTGTGCTGGGGGCGTGGGTGCTGCAGCCGCGCCCGCTGGTGGTCGACGTGGCCACCGTGCAGGAGGGCCGCTTCGAGCAGACGGTGCAGGAGGACGGCCGGCTGCGGCCCGTGCAGCGCTACACCGTCGCGGCGCCCTTGCAGGGGCGCCTGGAGCGCCCGACGCTCGACGTGGGCACGGATGTGCGCGCCGGCGACGTGCTGGCGGTGCTCCATCCGACGGCGCCGGCGCTGATCGATGCACGCACGCGCGCCGTGCTGCAGCAGCGCGTGGGCGCGGGGGAGGCTGCGCTGGCCGCGGCCGACGCGCAGGGGCAGCGGGCCCAGCTGGCCCTCGATCAGGCGCGCGCCGATCTGCAACGCATGCGCGATTTGGCGCAACAGCGCTTTGTCGCGCCATCGGCTGCGGAGCAGGCTGAGCGCAGCGAGCGCGCGGCCGCCCAGGCCTTGGCCGCCGCCGAGGCGGAGCGCCAGCGCGCGCGCTACGCCGTGGCCGAGGCGCGGGCCGCGCTGGCCCAGGCGGACGGCGGCGCGCCGGGGCGCCCTTGGCCGGTGCGCAGCCCCGTGGGCGGGCGCATCCTCAAGCGCCATGTGGACAGCGCGGTGCCGGTCAATGTCGGTCAGGCGTTGTTCGAGATCGCCGATCTGGCACAACTGGAGGCGGTGGTCGATGTGCTGTCCGCCGACGCCCTGCGCATCGCGGTGGGGGCGCCCGCCACGGTGTCGGTGGGGCCCGCCGTACCCCCGTTGACCGCCCGGGTCGCCCGGATCGATCCGACGGCCTTCACCAAAGTGTCCGCGCTGGGTGTGGAGGAGCAGCGTGTGCCGGTCGTCCTGGCTTTGGAGGGCCCGCCCGCCGAGGCGATTCTGGGGGATGGCTACCGGGTCGAGGCACGCATCGTCGTCTCGGCGCAGGAGCGGGTCACGCTGGTCCCCACCGGGGCGCTGGTGCGCGAGGGCGCGGGCTGGCAGGTGCTGGTCGTGGAAGGCGGGCGCGCCGTCGCGCGCCGTGTGGCGTTGCGCGATCGCAACGCCGACCTGGCCTGGATCACGGACGGTGTATGCGCCGGCGACACCGTGGTGTTGTATCCGGGACAACTGGTGCGCGATGGGCAACGGCTCCGTCCCCGCGCGGCGCCGGGGCAAGTATCGGGCTGAGTGCGCTGCTGCCCCCCCACTCCGGGCTGGCACAATTCACGCACCCTGATTGCTGTCAAGACATCGAATGGCCAAAGGCATGATCCTCGCCGCGGGGCAGGGCACCCGCGTGCGTCCGCTGACCAAAGACCTGCCCAAACCGATGGTGCCCATCCTGGACAAGCCGGTGATGGAGTACCTGGTGGAGCGGCTGGCCGCGCACGGCGTGCGCCAGATCATGGTCAACGTGGCCTGGAACCACCACAAGATCGAGCAGTACTTCCGCGACGGGCGCCGCTGGGGCGTGGAGATCGGCTACTCGTACGAGGGCGTCTACGAGCACGGCGACATCCTGCCGCGGCCGCTGGGCTCGGCCGGCGGCATGAAGCGCATCCAGGACATGAGCGGCTTCTTCGACGAGACCACGATCGTGCTCTGTGGCGATGCGCTGGTCGACCTGGACGTCGGCGCCGCGCTGGCCGAGCACCGCGCCAGGGGGGCGCTGGCCAGCGTGGTGACGCTGCCGGTGCCGCGCGAGCAGGTCGGCAACTACGGCATCGTGGTGGCCGACGAGGACGGGCGCGTGGTCTCGTTCCAGGAAAAGCCCCGGCCGGAGGAGGCGCGCTCGAATCTGGCCAGCACCGGCATCTACATCTTCGAACCGGCGGTGCTGGAGTTGGTGCCGTCCGGCAAGGTGTTCGACATCGGCGCCGAGCTGTTTCCGCTGCTGGTGGAGCGCGGCCTGCCGTTTTACGCGCAGAGCCGACCGTTCCACTGGATCGACATCGGGCGCGTCAGCGACTACTGGTCGGTGCTGCAGCGCGTGCTCAGCGGCGAGATCGCCGATCTGCGTATGCCCGGCACCGAAGTGTGCCCGGGCGTGTGGGTCGGGCTCAACACCCGCATCGACCTCGACCGCGTGCAGATCACCGGGCCGGTCTACCTGGGCTCCAGCGTGCGGCTGGAGGAGGGCTGCTCGATCGTCGGCCCGGCGTGGATCGGCCACGGCAGCCACCTGCGCGCCGGCTCGCGCGTGGAGCGCAGCGTGCTGTTCGAGTACACCCGCATCGGCGCTGGCATGCTGTTTCAGGACATGATCGTCTCGCCAAGCTACTGCGTGGATCGGTACGGCCGCGCCACCTACGTCGGCGACGACCGCTGCCCGCTGCGCTGGGGCGACGCGCGCGCCTGAGGCGCATACGGGCGCAGCGGCAAGTCGGTCACGCACGGCCGCCTCGGTGCGCGGCGCCAGCGGTGATGTGGGCAGGGGCGTGGCGGGCGGCCGTCAGCGCGCGGCGTCGGCCGTGCGCAGCGGCGCCAACCACGCCAGCGTCAGCGTCGCCGCGGTGGAGGCGATCAGCGCCCCGGCGAACGGCGCCAGCGTCGGCACGTTGGCCGGGAAGGTGGCGGCGAGCAGGCCCTCCCAGAGGCTGCCGGCGGCCCAGGCGTCAGGCAGCACGGCGCCGACCAGCCCGGCCGCCATGCCGACCAACGCCGCGTGGCGCGGCGTGCGTCGCCACAGCCCCAGCAGCAGCGGCACCACCGCGGTGGCGCACAGCAGGTCGGCCACCAGGAACAGCCGTAGCACTGACAGGCCCTGCCAGGCTACGGCGATTACCGGCACCATCAGCAGCACGGTGACCCAGCGTGCGCTGGCCAGCGATGTTTGGCGGCGCTGCGTCACCAGCAGGGCGGCGATACCGTTTTGCAGCGTGTCCACCGACGACGCCACCAGGGCCACCGCCAGCGCGAGCACCGGTGCGACGACCCAGCCCGGCGCCTGCTGCACCAGGGCAAAAAACGGCACCGGTGGCGTTCCCAACGGCAGGCCTTGCTGAGCCGCGAGCATCCCCAAGCCCCCGACCAGCGCGATGGCGGCGGCGGTCGTTACGGCGCCCAGCCACGCGCCGCGGTGCAACGCGCGCTCGCTGTGGGCGGCCCAGATGCGCTGCCAGTAGCCCTGGTGGAACAGGTTGGCCGCGGTGACGGCGATGACCAAGGTGAGGGCCACGGACAAGCCCACGGGCAGCGGTGCGGAGGCCGGAGCCGAGGGTGCAGCCGCGTTGGGTGTCGGGGCATGGGCGACCGCCGTCCCCACGACGGCCAGCAGCGCCAGCAGCAACCACGCCTGCCAGCGATCGGTGGCCAGACTGGCGCGCAGCCCGCCCCAGGCGGTGTAAATCAGCGTGACGGCCGCCACGGCCAGCACTGCCCAGCGCCCATCCTGCCCTGTGAGCAATGCCACGATGCCGCCGATGGCGGTCAGCTCCGCGGTCAGAAAACACAGCATGTACAGCAGCGACAGCACCAGCACCCAGCCGCGCGCCGCGCCCCCGAAGCGCTCACCGGCATACTCGGTCAGGCTGCGCCCAGCGGGCATCCGGCGCCGGATGGCCGGGCCGCACCACGCCAGGACCAAGAACGGCAGCGCCGCCCCGATGGCATAGCCGGCCAGTGCCACCGGGCCGACGAAGGCGCCGATCTCCGGCGGCACGAACAAAATCCACGCGCCCAGCCCCGAGGCCAGAAAGGACAGGCCCAGGGTGGTCGCGGACTGGGTGCCGCGGGCGGTCAGGTATTCGTCGAGGGTGGTGTCTGCCGAGCGGGCCCGCAAACCCACCCACAAAAAGGCGAGCAAGGCCCCGCCCGCCGTGGCGATCGGCAACGCATTCATGTCGCACTTCCTCCGCCGGTACGAACCGGATCAGGTTCCAGGGTCTGGACGTCGGCCCCCATGGCCCACGCCCACTCTCAGCCCATTGCGCACCGGTCACGGCGGGTCGGGGCTCCCCTGGCGACGTTTGAAAACCGCGATTTTAGTGCGCGTTGCGCAGCACCACCTTGCCCATCACCCGGCGCGATGCCATCAGCGCGTACGCTTGGGGCAACTGTTCCATGGGCAGCACGCGGTCGATCACGGGCTTGATGTGGCCCTGCAGATACCACTGCGCCAGCGTCTGCAGCATCGCGGCGTTGGCTTGGGGTTCGCGGCGGGCGAAGTCACCCCAGAACACGCCCACCAGCGATGCGCCCTTGAGCAGCGGCAGGTTCAGCGGCAGTTGCGGGATGGGGCCCGCCGCGAAGCCGACCACCAGATAGCGGCCCCGCCAGGCAATCGAGCGGAAGGCGGGCTCGGCCAACTCGCCGCCAACCGGGTCGTAGATCACATCCGGCCCCCGGCCTTCGGTCAGCCGCTTGACCTCGTCGCGAAAGCTCCCGCCGGCCGCATGCACTGAGTAGTCGAGCGTCGCATCGGCACCCACGCGCTGGGCCAGGGCGCATTTTTCGACACTGGAGGCGGCGGCGATGACCCGAGCGCCGTGGTGCTTGGCGATCTGGATGGCCGCAGTGCCCACGCCCCCCGCCGCGCCGAGTACCAGTACCGTCTCGCCCGGCTGCAGCGCCGCCCGGTCGATCAGGGCGTGGTAGGACGTGGCATAGGTCATGATGAACGCCGCGGCGTCCGTCAGGTCGAACGCCGCGGGCAGCGGGATGCACCGTTCGGCCGGCGCCAGGGCGTGGGTGCCAAACCCCCCGGTGCCGTTGAGGCAGGCGATCCGCTGGCCCGGCTGCAGGTGCGTCACGCCCGGGCCGACGGCACGGAGAGTCCCGGCGTACTCCGATCCCGGCACGAACGGCAGCGGTGGCTTGAACTGGTACTTGTTCTGAACGATCAGCAGATCGGGGAAGTTGAGACTCGCGGCCGCGATCTCGACCAGCACCTCGCCCGGGCCAGGGGTCGGGGTCGGCAGTTCCTTCCAAGTCAGGGCGTCGACGCCCACGGGGTCTTCGCACAGCCAGGCGCGCATCCGGTGTCTCCTCGGGGTGATGTGTGGTTTTGTTCGGGGACCCGCGGCATCATAGGCGCGGGCGCGGCCCAGGGGTGTCACCGGCGTTGCGGTCGTGCCGCCTACAATCCTTCGGCATGAGGATCCTGCTCTCCAACGACGACGGCTACCAGGCACCGGGCATCGTGGCGTTGGCCCGCGCGCTGTCTGCGTTTGCCGACGTCGAGGTCGTGGCGCCCGAGCACAACAACAGCGCCAAGTCCAACGCGCTCACGCTCAATGCGCCGCTGTATTTGCACCGCGCTTCCCCCGGGGTGCGTTATGTCAACGGGACCCCGGCCGACTGCGTGCACATCGCGCTCACGGGGCTGCTGGACTACCGCCCCGACCTGGTCGTCTCCGGCATCAACAACGGGGCCAACATGGGCGACGACACGATCTACTCCGGGACGGTGGGCGCGGCCATGGAGGGCTATCTGTTCGGCATCCCGGGCATCGCGTTTTCTCTGACGGAAAAGGGCTGGGCCCATCTGGATACCGCCGCTGCCCTGGCCGCGGATCTGGTGCGGGCTTTGCAGCCGGCGGCCGAGGCCCATCGCCGCGCCATGGCCGATGCCGCACCCGATGCCGCCCATCCCGGGCCGTGGCTGCTCAACGTCAACATCCCCAGCCTGCCGCGCGAGGCGATCCGAGGCTTCAAGGTCGCTCGCCTGGGGCGCCGCCATGCGGCCGAGCCGGTGATCACCCAGGTCAATCCGCGTGGCGAGACCATGTACTGGATCGGCGCAGCCGGCCCCGCCAAGGACGATGCCGAAGGCACCGATTTTCACGCGACGCGCCAGGGCTATGCGTCGATCACGCCGCTGCAGATCGATCTGACCGACCATGGCAGGCTGGCCTACTGGGCGCAGACCGCCGCGGCTTTGTCCGCTGTGGCCGGCGCCGGGGCGCGCGGGACACCGGCTGGTGCCCATACGCTTCATACCTCCGATCCCCCCCAGGCACACCACCCAGACCATCGCCCATGG
>NZ_DAISXZ010000037.1:0-22009 GCF_036825565.1 Tepidimonas sp.
GGCAAGGTGCGCGACAACTACGCCGTGGGCGACGACCGCATCCTGATGGTGGCCACCGACCGCATCAGCGCATTCGACGTCATCATGGGCGAGCCCATCCCCGGCAAGGGCGAGCTGCTCACGACGCTGAGCCTGTTCTGGTTCGACAAACTGGGGCCCAAGGGTGCCAACCTGTGCCCCATCCACCTGACGGGCGAGGACCCGGAAAGCGTGGTGGCCCCGGCCGAGCGGGAGCAGGTGCGCGGCCGCTCGATGCTGGTCAAGCGCCTGCGGCCGATCCCGGTCGAGGCGGTGGTGCGCGGCTATCTGGCCGGCAGCGGCTGGAAGGAGTATCAGCAGACGCAATCGGTGTGCGGCGTGCCGCTGCCGCCGGGCCTGCGCAACGCCAGCCGCCTGCCGCAGCCGATCTTCACCCCGGCGGCCAAGGCGGCCGTCGGCGAGCACGACGAAAACATCACCTTCGACGAGATGGCCGCACGCATCGGCCGCGACCTGGCCGAGCGCATTCGCGACATCTCCATCCGCCTGTACCAGGCCGCGAGCGACTATGCGGCCAGCAAAGGCATCCTGATCGCCGACACCAAGTTCGAGTTCGGGCTGGATGCGCACGGCACGCTGACGCTGATGGACGAGGTGCTCACGCCCGATTCGTCGCGCTACTGGCCGGCGGAATCCTACGCCGAAGGCAGCAACCCCCCCAGCTTCGACAAGCAGTACCTGCGCGACTGGCTGGAGAACGCCCGGGTGGACGGCCGGCCGTGGAACAAGACGCCGCCCGCCCCGCGCCTGCCCAAGGAGGTGATCGAACAGACTGCGGCCAAGTACCGCGAGGCGCTGGCGCGCCTGATCGGCTGATCAGCCCCGCGGCAGCCGCAGCACGAAGCAGCTGCCGCCGCCGTCGCGCGGCTCGCACCGCGCCTGCCCGCCGTGGCGCTGCGCGATCTGGCGCACCAGGCTCAAGCCAAGACCAACGCCACCGGCATGTTCGGCATGCCCGGGCAGGCGATAAAAAGGCTCGAAGATGCGCTCGCGCTGATCGGCCGGCACGCCGGGTCCGCGGTCGCACACTCGCAGCTCTGCGGCATCGCCCGATTGCACCACCTGCACGCTGGGAGGCTGCTCCGGGGCGTAGCGGCGGGCGTTTTCCAGCAGGTTGCGCACGGCCCGGCGCAGCAGGCGCTCGTCGCCGGGCACCACCAGCGCCTCGCCCTCCACCTCGGCGCCGAGCAGCGCGGCCTCTTCCGCCGCCAGCCCGAGCAAATCCACCGGGGCACGTTCCAAGTCCGGCGCGGCTTGCAAGCGGCTGGCCAGCAGCACCTCGTCCACCAGCGCATCCAGCTCGCGGATGTTGCGCTCGATTTCGGCGCGGCGGGCGGGGCGCGCCTCGGGGGCATCGGTGTCCCACAGCGACAGCGCCATGCGCAGCCGCGCCAGCGGCGAGCGCAATTCGTGCGAGGCATTGGCCAGCAGCGACTGGTGCGAGCGCACCAGGCTCTCGATGCGCTCGGCCGCCCGGTTGAAGCTGGCCGCCAGGGCCGCCACCTCGTCGCGGCCGTCCACCGCCACGCGGTGGCTGAGCTGGCCATCCCCGAATGTCTCCACACCGCGGCGCAGCGCCTCCAGGCGGCGCGTCAGCCGCCGCACCACCGGGTAAGCGCCGGCAGCGACGGCGACGAACAGCACCACCAGCGCCGCCGCCAGCCCCCCGCCGCCTCGCCACCACGCCGGCTCCCGGGGCACGCCCGGGCCATGCAGGGCACCCAGGGGGCCGACGGCGGGCGGCCGCCCCTCGGGCCGGGGAGGGCGCAGCACCCACAGCGTCCGCCCGTCGGCCAGCGCCAGGCGGATGCGCCGCCCGCCGTGACCCGCCCAACGTCCGAAGGCAGCGCTGGTGGCGAGCGGCCGCCCCTCGGCGTCGTCCAGCGCCAGCGGCAGGCGCAGGCGTTGCGACCAGTCCTCCAGCGCGGCTGCCTGTTCGGCCGGCGGCGCCGAGGGCGGCGGCAGCACCTCCTGCGCCAGCTCGGCCCAGCCGGCCAGCCGCTCGCTCCAGGCCGCGCGGTCCAGCGCGCGCACCTGGTCCATGTTGCGCTGGAACAGCCAGCCCGACAGCAGGGCAAACAGCAGCAGCACCGCCACCACCGTCAGGTAGATGCGCAGGTAGAGCGTTTTCACGGGGCTGGCTCCCCGTCGCCCGCTGGCTGGCGCGCCAGCAGATAGCCCGCCCCGCGCACGGTCAGGATGCGGCGGGGCTGCTTGGGGTCGTCCTCGATCGCGGCGCGGATGCGCGAGATGTGCACATCGATCGAGCGGTCGTAGGCCTCCTGCGGATGGCCCTTGAGGGCGTCCATGATCCGGTCGCGCGACAGCACCCGCCCGGCGTGCCGCGCCAGCACCGCCAGCAGCTGGAACTGGTAAGCCGTCAGCTCGCACACGCGTCCGTCCAGCCGAACCGCGTGCGCGGCCAGATCGACCTCCAGCCGGCCAAAGCGCAGCACCTCGGCCGCACCGGCGGCTGGCGGCGTCGCCCCGGCGCGGCGCAGCAGGGCGCGCAGCCGCGCCAGCAGCTCCCGCGGCTCGAACGGTTTGGGCAGGTAATCGTCCGCCCCCAGCTCCAGCCCGATGATGCGATCGGTCGGCTCGCCGCGCGCGGTCAGCATCAGGATGGCCAGGTGGCGCGTGTCGGGCCGGGCGCGCAGATCGCGGCACAAGTCCAGGCCATCGCCATCGGGCAGCATCAGGTCCAGCACCAGCGCATCGGGCGGCGGCAACCCGGGCCCCAAGCGCTGGCGGGCGGCGCTCAGCGAGGCCGCCGTCTCCACCTGCCAGCCCGCCTGCCGCAGGTAGTCGCCGACCATCGCGGTCAGCCGCAGGTCGTCATCGATGAGCAGAATCCGGGCCGCCATGCCACTCAGGGGTCGTTCGGGGGTCGGTCAGGGGTCAACCGTTTTCACCGCCGCGCGGGGCCCACTGGCCCCCGTGCCGGTGGGCGCCGCGGCGATCCATGCTTTGGGCAAGCCGCTGGCGCTGCTCGGGCGTCAGCACCCGGGCCGCCTCCAGCATCGCCTGCTGCATGCGGGCGCTGTGGCGTTCGTGCAGGGCGAGGGCGCGCTGGCGCAGTGCCTCGATCGCCGCTTCGTCCAGCGTAGGCTGGGCCCACAGACGCCGGCGTTCCTCGTGCAGCGCGCGGGCCTCGTCGCGCAGGGGCCGCAGATCCTGCGCCGCGGCCTGTGCAATGCGGCGGATGTCATCGCGCTGCGCGGGTTGCAGTTGCAGATGTTGCGCCATGCGATCCAGCCAGTGGTCCAGGCGGCCGAGATCCACGGCGAGCGGTCCGGCCAGGACCGGTCCCATGCCCCCGGCCATGGCACCCCCCATGGGGCCGTGGCCGGAGCGGGCGGCATGGGCCCACACCGGTGGGGTGGCCGCAGCGGAGACGACCAGCGCCGTGCCTAGCAGCAGCGGGCGCCAGCGGGTGGAGAAAGCAACGGTAGCGGACATGGGACACTCCTTTCCTTGCATCGAAGGGGACAGCGGGTTGCCGTCCACGGTACCCATAGTCCCGTCCCCGCGTGAAGGGCGCTTGGTCCGCGCGTAAAGAATTGTGAAACCCGCGCCGGCGCTGCCGTCAATATTGCCGCGCGGGCAGCTCGACGGTCAGGCCGTCCAACTCGGCGGTCAGCCGGATCTGGCAGCTCAACCGACTGTTGGCGCGGCGTTCCTCCGCCGTGTAGTCCAGCATGGTGTCCTCGTCGGCGGACAGGGGCGGCAGCCGCCCATGCCACGGCTCGGTGACGAAGACGTGGCAAGAGGCGCAGGTCAGGCTGCCGCCGCAGTCGGCGGCGATACCATCGATGCCCGCGTCCACCGCCACCTTCATCAGGCTGCGGCCATCGGCCGGCACCTCGACCTCGCGGTCCTGCACGGGCCCTTGCGGGCCGGGGGTAACGAAGCGCACGGTGATCATGGCGTCCGCAGCGGCTCAGTTGAGGGCCATGCTGAGCTTGCGCCGGTAGCGCGAGACCAATTCAGCCTGCGGATCTTCGGCCGCCGCGGCATGCCCGGCGATTTCCAGGCCGGTCGCAGATTTGGGCGCGGCCCCGGCATCGCGCTTGGGCGGGGCCAGCAACTCCAGCAAGGCGACCACGGTTTTGCGCGGGGCTTCGTCGGCCCATTTTTTGTCGCGCATGATGATCTCCAGCAACTCGTCCATCGCTGCGGTCCAGTCGCCCTGCGCAATCAGCACCCGGGCCTTGGCAAAGCGCGTCTCGAAGTCGCGCTTGTTGGCCGCGATCAGCTCGTCGAACCTCTCCAGCGGCCACCGCCCGCGCGGATCGGTGGTGGCGAATTCCAGCGCATGGAGCCACTGCGCCAGCGCCTCGAAGCGCAGCGGCACCGGGATCTTGCCCAGCGCCGGCGCCAGCGCGGCCGCCGCTTCGCCCAACTGGCCCGAGCCGATCAGCAGCCGCACCAGATCGAAACGCACATCGTCGTTGTCGGGCGCCTGCGCCAGCGCATTGCGCAGGCGCTGCAGGGCTGTGTAGGCGTCGCCCTGGGCGGCCGCCGCCTCGGCCTCGGCACGTTCGGCCTCGGCCTGCAGGTCGGCTTCGCTGGGCAGGTTGCGGTCCAAAAAGGCGCGAATCTGCCCTTCTGGCAGGGCCCCCATAAACTCATCCACCGGCTGCCCACCGACGAACAGGATGCAGGTCGGGATGCTGCGGATCTGGAAGTAGCCGGCGAGCTGCTGCTCGTCCTCGGTGTTGACCTTGACCAGCTTGAAGCGGCCCGCATAGGCCAGCTCCACCTTCTCCAGTACGGGGCCGAGAACTTTGCAGGGGCCGCACCATGGCGCCCAGAAATCCACCAGCACCGGCGTGGTCAGCGAGGCTTCGAGCACCTCGGCCTGGAAATTGGCAAGCGTGACATCGATCATGTCGGCAGCGTCCGATTCTCTAGAATGATGGGATTTTCCCCGGGGTCGCCATGTCCAGCAGCAACGTCCAGGTCGGTGTCGTCATGGGGTCCAGCAGCGACTGGGACACCATGCAGCACGCGGCTGCCATTTTCCAACAGTTCGGCGTCGCGTTCGAAGCGCGGGTCGTCTCGGCGCACCGCATGCCGGACGACATGTTCGCCTATGCCGAGGCAGCCGAGGGTCGCGGGCTGCAGGCCATCGTCGCCGGCGCGGGCGGCGCGGCCCACTTGCCCGGCATGCTGGCCGCCAAGACGACCGTGCCAGTGCTGGGCGTGCCGGTGCCCAGTCGCCATTTGCAGGGGGTCGATTCGCTGCACTCCATCGTGCAGATGCCCAAGGGCATTCCGGTGGCCACCTTTGCCATCGGTGCGGCCGGCGCGGCCAACGCCGCTCTGTTCGCGGTGGCGATGCTGGCCCGCCACGATACGGCCCTGCGCGAGCGGCTACACGCCTTCCGCGCCGAGCAGACGGCGATGGCGCGGGCCATGACCCTGCCCGTGGAACCGAGGGCGGGAGACCGCGCATGAGTGCCGCCCCGATCCTGCCCGGCCCCGTGGCGGGCGGCGGCCGGCCGGCCACGCTGGGCGTGATGGGCGGCGGCCAGCTTGGCCGCATGTTCGTCCACGCGGCGCAGGCTCTGGGCTACCAGACCGCCGTGCTGGACCCGGATGCGACCAGCCCGGCCGGTCGCGTCAGCGACTACCACGTCGCCGCCGCCTACGACGACGAAAAGGGCCTGGCGCAACTGATGCAGCGCTGCGAGGCCATCACCACCGAGTTCGAGAACGTACCCGCCGGCGCCCTGGCCACCCTGGCCGCGCAGCGGCCGGTGGCGCCCGGATCCCAAGCCGTCGCCGTCGCGCAGGACCGCATCGCGGAGAAGGCGCACTTCGCCGCCTGCGCCCGCGCGGGTGGGGTGGGCCCGGCGCCGCATGCCGCCATCGTGTCGCCAGCCGATCTGGCTGCCGTGCCCGACGCCTTGCTGCCCGGCATCCTGAAAACCGCGCGCCTGGGCTACGACGGCAAGGGTCAGGTGCGCGTGGCCGACCGCGCCGCACTGGCCGCCGCCTGGGAGCAACTGGGCCGCTTGCCGTGCGTGCTGGAGCAACGCCTAGCGTTGCGCGATGAGTTGTCGGTCATCGTCGCGCGTGGAGCCGACGGGGCGCAGGTGCATTTTCCCGTCCAGCGCAACCTGCACCGCGACGGCATTTTGGCCGTCACCGAGGTGGTCCCGGGCGGCGTTTCGCCGGCGCTGGCCGAGCAGGCGATCGCCGCCACCAGCGCGATCGCCGCGCAGCTGCGCTATGTGGGTGTGCTGTGCGTGGAGTTTTTCGTCGTCGACGACGGCAGCGCCGACGGGGCGCTGGTGGTCAACGAGATGGCGCCGCGCCCGCACAACAGCGGCCACTACACGATTGACGCCTGTGACGTGTCGCAATTCGAACTGCAGGTGCGCACCCTTGCGGGTTTGCCGCTGCCCACACCCCGGCAGCACAGCCCGGCCATCATGCTCAATCTACTGGGCGACCTGTGGTGGCGCGACGGCCAGCCTGTTACGCCGGACTGGGCGGGCGTTCTGGCGCTGCCCGGAACACATCTGCACCTGTATGGCAAGCACGATGCTCGCCCGGGGCGCAAAATGGGCCATCTGACGATCACGGCCGCCACGGCCGACGCCGCGCAACAGACCGCACGGGCTGCGGCCGAGCGACTGGGCATCGCGCCATGGCGTTGATTCGGGACGCGCGTGGCCCGCAGGCCGCCGAGGTCTTGTCCGACGCGGTGCAGCGGCTGCGCGCCGGACATCTGGTGGCCATGCCGACCGAGACGGTGTACGGCCTGGCCGCGGACGCCGACCAGGCGGAGGCCGTGGCGCGCATCTTCGCCGCCAAGGGGCGGCCGAGCGACCACCCGCTGATCGTGCACATCGGCGGCACCACACCCGCCGAGCGCGAGGGTGCGCTAACCCACTACGCCACGGCGGTGCCGAACTTTGCGCGGGCGCTTATGGCGGCGTTTTGGCCCGGGCCGCTGACATTGATCCTGCCGCGTCGGCCGGGCGTCGCCGAGACTGCCGCCGGCGCTCAGGCGTCGATCGGGCTGCGCTGCCCGGCGCACCCGGTGGCGCAGGCGCTGCTGGCCGCTTGTCATGCGGCCGGCATCCGGGGGCTCGCGGCGCCAAGCGCCAACCGCTTCGGCCGAGTCAGCCCGACACAGGCCGCGCACGTCGCGGCGGAGCTGGGCACCCTGTCCGACCCCGAACTGCTGATCCTGGACGGCGGCGCCTGCCCCGTCGGGATCGAGTCGACGATCGTCGACTGCACGCGCGCCGAGCCGGTGCTGCTACGCCCCGGCATGATCGGCCACGCGCAGCTGGAGCGCACGCTCGGCCGCGCGGTGCGCGACCGCGACGCCGCCGCGCCACGCGCCTCTGGCACGCTGGCGTCACACTACGCACCGCAGGCCAAGGTGCGGCTGATGGATGCTGCCGAGCTGCAAACGGCGCTGGACCTGCTCGGCGCGCAGGCTCGTGATCTGGCCATCTACCACCGCAGCCCGCTGCACTGCGTCAGCGCGCACGTGCGGCTGCGCCCCATGGCGACGGAAGCCGACGCGGCAGCGCGCGAGCTGTTCGCCGCGTTGCGCGAGCTGGACGACGGGCAAACACGGCTGATCTGGGTCGAGCGCCCCCCTGCGGATCCCGCGTGGGACGGCGTGCGCGACCGGCTTCAGCGCGCCGCGGCCTGATCTTCGGCGGCGCTGGGCTGCATCCGCGAGTCCAGCTAACCGCCTTTGCGAAGCGTCAGGCCGTGCCGACTGCCTCGGTCGCGCCGGGTGAAATCACGATCGTGTCTCGGGCAGTTCGATCTTGACCTCGAGCACCTCGAGGTTGTCGTGGCGTTCCAGGTTTACACGAATGTCGTCGGGGTTGATGGCAATGTACTTGCCGATCACCGCCACCAGATCCCTCTGCAGGGCCGGCAGGTAGTCCGGCTCGGACGCATTGCGGCCGGCCCGCTCGTGCGCCAGGATGATCTGCAGCCGCTCCTTGGCGACGGTGGCGGTCTTTTTCTTCTCGCCCAGCAAAAAGGACAGGAAGGACACGGCGCTCACCTCCCGAACAGGCGCTTGAAGAAGCTGGGCTTTTCGGCCTCGATGAAGCGCAGCGGCTTGTCCTGGCCCAGAAAGCGGTCGATCACATCCTTGTACGCTTCGGATACGTCGGTGCCCTGCAGATGGATGGCAGGAACGCCCTGGTTGGAGGCCTGCAGCACCGCCTCGCTCTCGGGGATGACGCCGATCAGCGGAATACGCAGGATGTCCTGGATATCCTGCAGCGACAGCATCTGTCCGTCCTGTACGCGGCTGGGGTTGTAGCGCGTGATCAGCAGATGTTCCTTGACCGGCTCGCGCCCTTCGATGGCCCGCCGGGTCTTGGAGCTGAGCATGCCCAGAATCCGGTCCGAGTCGCGCACCGACGACACCTCGGGGTTGGTGACGACCAGCGCTTCGTCCGCATAGTGCATGGCCATCAGCGCGCCGGTCTCGATGCCGGCAGGCGAATCGCACACGATGTAGTCGAACCCCATGCCGGCCAGATCGTTGAGGACGCGCTCCACCCCCTCCTGCTTGAGGGCTTCCTTGTCGCGGGTTTGGCTGGCGGCCAACACATAGAGCTGATCGACCTGCCTGTCTTTGATCAGGGCCTGGTTGAGGTTGGCCTCGCCGTGGATGACGTTGACGAAGTCATAGACCACACGGCGCTCGCAGCCCATGATGAGGTCGAGGTTGCGCAGACCGACGTCGAAATCGATCACCACCGTCTTGTGCCCCTTGAGGGCCAGCCCAGTGGCAAACGATGCGCTGGTCGTGGTCTTGCCCACGCCGCCCTTGCCGGAGGTGACGACGACGATTTTGGCCATGGATCGCTTTCAGTCTGGGAATGAGGGCGTTTCAGGAAAGGGGTTCGAGCAGCAGCTTGTCGCCATCGGGCCCGCTGGCCAGCCGCACCTGGGCCGGCTTGCCGCGCACGGCATCGGGCCACGGGGTTTCGGCGGTGCGGTAGACGCCGGCGATCGAGACCAGCTCCGGCTCCAGGGCCAGGGCAAAGACGCGCGCCTCGGCCAAGCCGCGTGCACCGGCAATGGCCTTGCCGCGCAAAGGCGCATACACATGGACGTGGCCATCGGCGATGACTTCCGCCCCGGGGTTGACCATGGCCAGCACGACCAAATCGCGTCCGCGCGCATACACCTGCTGGCCGGAACGCAACGGCCGGTCCACCACCAGGGCAGCGCTAGGCAAAGGGGGGGCCGATGGAGCTGGCGGTGTTACTGCGGTCGTGACTGGGCTGTCTGCCTTCGGGGATGCGCCGCGCACGGCCACCGGTCCCTGCACCTCACCCGCAGCCAGGCCCCGCTCGCGCAGCGCCGATTGCCAACCGTGCGGGCCGCCGTGGAAGGCGAGCGGCCGCAGACCGATGCGCTGCAATCCGTCCAGTAGGGCTTGGCGCTCCAGTGGTGTGGGGCCGCGATCCGCCCCCGTCCACGCGGACAGGTCCAACAGCAGGGGCTCGTCGTCGAAAAAACCCGGCGCATCGCCGTAGCGTTGCTCCAGTTCCGCCAATGCCGCGTCCACATCGGGACCGCGCAAGCGGGCCACCACCAGCGGCATCTGGCCGTGGCGGATTTCGATGGCAGGAGACGACGGGGGTGCGCTGGACATGGGGCGTTTTCTAGACGCGCATCTTAGCAGCGCGGGGCAACGGATCGGCCTTTTCGGGCGGCGGGTACTTCGGTTCGCACTTCGCGTTGTCCCGGGTTTTACTTTGTGATCGTCATACAAGGTAGTCGTCGTAGGTAGAAATACGCCGCCATCCGTGGACAAGAGCGGTTTTTGCTGGCGCGACAGCTGGTTGCGGCGTTCATGACCCTGTGGATGGCCACTGCGTGGGCGCCGGGATGAACGCGAACAAACCGGTCGGACATCGCCTGCCCTGTGAACAACAAGTCGCTTGTCCGATTTTTTTCCACAAGCTTGTGAAAAACGTGGTGCGATCACCGTCGCGGCCCAGATGTGACAACGCCCCGGCCGTTGGGACGGACGGGGCGAGGCAAGGAAAAAGGGGGGGAGACAAGAAAGGCGGGGCGTGCCGCAGAGGCCCGCCCCGGTGCGGTCGGTCAGTCGACGACGGCGTAGCCCTCGTCCCGGATGGCGTCGGCCAGTGCGGGGCGGGGTTGTTCCGATTCGACTTCGACGCGCTGGGCGTCCAGATCGACCTGGACCGTGGCTTGCGGATCGAGCGCGCGGATGGCCTGAGTGACCGCCCGGACGCAGTGGCCGCACGACATGCCCGTGACGGTGAAAACGTGTTTCATGGCGTTGCGGAGGATTGGATCGAGCGTGCCATCATACGCCGCCGGGGTCGCTGCGGCATACTCGCTCCATGGCGGACAAACTCACCTCGGCGGCGGCGCCACTGGACGCCCCGGTGCAAGCCGGGGCCACTGGGCAATGCGATTTGGGCATCGGAGGCATGACCTGTGCGTCGTGCGTGGCACGGGTGGAACGGGCGCTGCAGCGCGTGCCCGGCGTCACCCACGCCAGTGTCAACCTGGCCACCGAGACCGCGCGGGTACAGTGGCGCGCCGATGCCCAGCATGCTGCCGAGCTGCCGGCGCGCTTGCAGCGCGCTGTGCGCGACGCCGGCTACGAGCCCCGCCCACTGGCCAGTGGCGACGACGACGGAGCGCAGGCCCAACAGGCCATGCGTCGCGAGGGCATGTGGGTGTTGGTCGGGGCCGTGCTGTCGGCGCCCTTGGTGGTGCCGATGATCGCCATGGCGTTTGGCGAGCACCTCACGGTGCCGGCGCTGTGGCAGTTTCTGTTGGCCACGCCGGTGCAGTTTGTGCTGGGTGCGCGGTTTTACCGCGCGGGCTGGCATGCGCTGCGCAGTGGCAGTGGCAACATGGAACTGCTGGTCGCCCTGGGGACGACGGCGGCCTGGGGCATGAGCGTCTGGCTTTGGTGGCACACGCTACCCGACGAGATGCCGCACCTGTACTTCGAAGCCGCCGCGGTCGTGATCACGCTGGTGCGCCTGGGTAAGTGGCTGGAGGCGCGCGCCAAACGCCGCACCACGGCGGCCATCCGTGCGTTGCAGGCGCTGCAGCCGCCGATGGCCCACCTGCTGCCCGATGGGGCGCGCCGCGAATCCATGCAGGACGTCCCGGTCGCCGAACTGCTGCCCGGTGATCGCGTGCTGGTACGTGCGGGCGAGCGCATCCCGGCCGATGGCATCGTGGTGCAGGGGCGAACCCAGGTGGATGAATCCATGCTCACCGGCGAGCCGTTGCCGGTGGCCAAGGCAGTCGGGGATGCGGTCACCGGGGGCAGCCTCAATGGCGATGGGGCCATCGAAGTGCAGGTTACCGCGATCGGTGCGCAATCGGTGCTGCAGCGCATCATCGCGCTGGTGCAGGATGCGCAGGCGCACAAGGCACCGGTGCAGAGGCTGGTGGATCGGGTAGCGGCGGTGTTTGTCCCCATCGTAGTGCTCGTAGCCTTGGCGACGGGGGCGCTGTGGGCCACCGTCGGGGGCGCCGATGCCGAGCAGGCGGTGCTCCATGCGGTGGCGGTGCTCGTCATTGCCTGTCCCTGTGCGCTGGGGTTGGCCACTCCCACCGCCATCATGGCTGGCACAGGGGCGGCGGCCCGCCATGGCATCTTGGTCAAGGACGCCGAGGCCCTGGAGATTGCCCAGCGCGTGCGCACCGTGGCGTTCGACAAGACGGGCACGCTCACCGTCGGGCATCCGCGCCTGGTCGCTTTGGTGCCCGCACCCGGTGTGGACGAAGCGGCCGCGCTGCGCACCGCCGTTGCCCTGCAGATGGGCAGCAGCCACCCGCTGGCCAAGGCGGTGCTGGCCGCATGGGGGGAGGCGTTGCCAGCCCCCGCCACCGACACCCAGACGGTGCCCGGTCGCGGGGTGCAAGGCACGGTCGACGGCGTGACCCTGGCCCTGGGCAGCCCGGGCTGGATGGCCGATTTGGGCTGCCCTCTGCAGCCAGGGGCCGGGCTGCCGGACGGCTGGGCCCCGGCCATGGCCGAGCAGCAAGCAGCCGGGGCCACGCTGGCCGTGTTGGCGTGGCAGCAGGGCGGCGTCTGGCGCCCGCTGGCGTTGCTGGCTTTTGCCGACGAGCCCAAGCCCGGGGCCGCGCAGGCCATCGCCGAGTTGCGTGCGCGGGGCCTGGGGGTGGTCATGATCTCCGGCGATCAGCGGGCCGCCGCCGAGGCCATGGCGCGCCGCCTGGGCTTGCGGCCCGAAGCCGGCGAGGTCGAAGCCGAGGTGATGCCGGCCGACAAGGCCGCCGTGGTGCGGCGCTGGCAGGCGCGCGGCGGCGCGGTGGCGATGGTGGGCGACGGCATCAACGATGCGCCCGCGCTGGCGGCGGCCGATGTGGGCATGGCTATGGGCAGCGGCACCGATGTCGCCATGCATGCCGCCGGCATCACGCTACTGCGCGGCGACCCGGCGCTGGTGCCCGCGGCGCTGGACATTTCTGCCCGCACGGTGCGCAAGATCCGGCAAAACCTGTTTTGGGCCTTCGTCTACAACGTCGCGGGGATCCCGCTGGCGGCGCTGGGTGTGCTGGACCCGGTGTTCGCCGGCGCGGCGATGGCGGCCAGCTCGGTTAGCGTGGTGTCCAATGCCTTGTGGCTGACGCGCTGGCGTCCTGCACATGCGGCCGCGGTCTCTCGGTCGGTTTCTCAGTCTTGACGTGCGTCAAGACGAGGGGGGGTGTTAGACGGCATGCTTGGCCAGCGTCGGTCTGAGGACCGATCGACCATTTTTTGGGCAGGAGGCCACCCATGCACCCCTCGAGCGCCCTGCGCACCATCCGCGACGAGCACGCCGCCCTGGCGGCGATGCTGCAGTCTTTGCTGTGGCTCATTCGCCGCGGCCCGGGCGATGACCGCGCGCGCTTCTTCGATACGCTGCGTGCGATGCTGTTCTACATCGACGAGTTTCCGGAGCGCTTGCACCATCCCAAAGAGTCCGATCTTCTCTTTCCGCGCGTGGCCAAGCGCGAGCCGGCCGTACTGCCCGTCATTACCCGGCTAGAGCAGGACCACATGAAGGGTGAGTCGCAGGTGCGCGAATTGCAGCACCGGCTGCTGGCCTGGGAATGGCTGGGCGACGACCGCCAGGCCGCCTTCGTCGAAGCTTGCGAGCGCTACGTCGGGTTCTATCTGGAACACATGCGGCTGGAGGAGCAGGAAATCCTGCCCGCGGCCCAGCGTGTGCTCGACGAAGCCGACTGGCGGGCGCTGGATGAGGCGTTCGAGGCCAACCGGGACCCGCTGACGGGCCGTTATGCGCCCGATCCCGCGTACGAGCGGCTGTTTCGCCGCATTCTGGAAGTGGCCCCGGCGCCCATCGGCCTGGGGGCCTGACCTCACAAGCCCAGGGCGGCCAACCAGTCGTCGAAGGCGTTCAGCAGTCGGGCCACATGCGCCGGGGTGGTGGCCGGCGAGCACAGCATCATGCCGTGGAACGGGGTCAGCAACACCCCGCGATTGAGCAGGAACAGGTGCAGGCTGGCTTCCAGCGCCGGTTGGGCGTGGCGGCGCACATCGTCGGCGTTGCGCGGCGTCGTGGGCATGAACTGCAGTTCCAACCGGGCGCCCAGCCGTGTCACGGTCCAGGGCAGGGCATGGGCGTGCAAACGCTCGGTCAAGCCGGCTTCAAGCGCATCGGCGACGTGGTTCATGGCGGCGTAGCTGGCCGGCGTGTGCAAATGTCGCAAGGCCGCATCCAGCGCGGCCATGGCCAGGGCGTTGGCCGTGAGTGTGGTGCCGATGCCGCTGTGGCCCTCGGGCGCGGCCTGTTTGACCGCCTGCATGCGGGCTGCCAGATCGGCGGTCACACCGTACAGCGCGCAGGGCACGCCCCCGGCCACGGCCTTGCCGGCCACCCACACATCCGGCGCCAACCCGTGCGCCCGCGCATGGCCGCCGACGCCACTGGACAGGGTATGGGTTTCGTCCAGCACCAACAGGGTGCCATAGCGACGGCACAGGGCCTGCGCCGCCGACCAGAAACTGGGTTCGGGCGGCACCAGCCCAAAGTTGGTCAGCGCCGGCTCGGCCAACAGAGCGGCCACCTGCCCATCGGCCAGCGCGCGTTCCAGCAGGGCCAGGTCGTTGAAGGGGATGACCCGCGTGAAATTGGGGTGGTCGTGCACCGCGCCGAGCACCGATGGCCGGCGCACCGTGCTGCCGGTCGCGGGGTCGCGGTCCACCAACGTGTCGTCCACCGCGCCGTGGTAGCAGCCATCGAACACCAACAACTGCGGCCGGCCGGTGACCGCGCGCGCCCAGCGCAGCACGAAGCGGTTGGCGTCGCTCGCGGACAGGGCCAACTGCCAGAACGGCAAGCCAAAGCATTGCGCGAGCCGCTCGCCGACGCCGGCAGCCGCCTCCGTGGGTAACATGCAGGTCAGCCCGTGTGCCGCCTGCTCGGCGATGGCGCGCGCCACCGGGGCCGGGGAGTGGCCGAACATCGCCCCGGTGTCGCCCAGACAAAAGTCCGCGTAGCCATGCCCATCGGCGCAGGTGAGTTCCGCCCCGTGGGCGCTGCGCACGAACAGCGTCACGGGGTTGGGCCAGTCGCGCATCCAGTGCAGCGGCACGCCAAACAGGTAGTGCGCCGCGCTGCGCCCGGCCAGCACGCGCGAGCGGGGGTGTTCGGCCAGGAAGCGCTCGCGCTCGGCGGCCTGCAGCGCCGCCAGGCGCTCGGCGGATACGGGGGCGGAAGGGGAGGGCATTCGGGTGTCGCGCATGGTGTGACAGGATAGAAAGGCCCGCCTCACAATGCGGGGCCATGTCTCGCCTCGAACAGGGATCCGCTTGCCCGGTGCCGTTGCGCCGCGGTCTGGTGCTCGCGCTGTTGCTGTCGCTGGGGGCGGCGGTGTCACTCGGCATTACCCGCTTTGCCTATGGCCTGCTGCTGCCGCCGATGCGCGCGGATCTGGGCTGGAGCTATCTGCTCGCCGGTGCCATGAACACGGCCAATGCGGTGGGCTATCTGGTCGGGGCGCTCACCGTCCCTGCGCTGATGCGCCGCCATGGTCCGGCGGCGGTGTTGCTGGGCGGGTCGGCGTTGGCGGCGCTGTTCATGGCGGGCAGCGGTTTTTTGACGGCCGATGGGCCGCTGCTGATCCAGCGTTGGCTGGCGGGCATCGCCAGTGCCTGGGTGTTCGTGGCCGGGGGGCTGCTGGCGGCCCGGCTGGGCAGTGTCTGGCCCCGCCATGCCGGCCTGATGCTGGGCCTGTACTACGGTGGCGTGGGCAGCGGCATCGTGCTGTCGTCGCTGGCGGTGCCGGCCGTGCTGGCTTGGGCGGCGGATCGGCCGCACGCCTGGGCGTGGGCCTGGTGGGCCTTGGCCGTGGCCTGTCTGGCGGGCATCGGGGGCCTGGCCCACGCCTGGCGGGGCCTGGGCGCGCTGGGGCTGACGGGTGCTGCCCCGCCGACGCCGGACAGTTCGCCGGCGCCCGCCGCTGCCGGGGAGGCCGACCACACTGGGGCGCTGCTGCGGGCGTTTGCCCCCTCGCTGGCGGGCTACGCCTTGTTTGGGGTGGGCTACATCGGCTACATGACGTTTGTGATCGCGCTGCTCCGCGACCGCGGCACCCCTGCGGGTGAAATCACGCTGTTCTATGCGCTGCTGGGGGTGGCGGTGATGGCGTCGTCGCGCTTGTGGGCCGGGCTGCTGGATCGGCACCGCGACGGGCAGCCCCTGGCGCGGCTGAATGCACTGCTCGGTCTGGCGACGGTGTTGCCGGCCCTGACCCACGCCTGGCCGGTGCTGCTGGCGTCAGGCCTGTTGTTTGGCGCGGTGTTTTTGTCCGTCGTCGCGTCCACCACGGCGTTGGTGCGCCACAACCTGCCCGCAGCGCGCTGGGCGGCGGGCATCAGTGCCTTCACCATCGTGTTTGCGGCGGGCCAGATCGTCGGTCCGGCCGTGGTGGGCTGGATCGGCGACGGTCCCGGGGGGCTGGAGCGAGGGTTGGTGTTCTCGGCGGGGGCGCTGTGGCTGGGGGCGCTGGCCGCGTGGCGCCAGCGTGCCCTGTCCTGAGAAAAAAAGCGGGCTTTCCGCAGAAAGCCCGTCCCAAGGAGCGTTTTTGGAGAGATCGGGCGGCCCGTCACCGCCCGTGTGCGGACAGGGCCGCGATCAGAAGTCGTGGCGCACGCCGACGGCGTAGAGACGCTCGTCCTTGGTCCTGGTGCCGACGTTGTTCTTGACTTCGACGTCGCGGTAGCCGGCGTACAGGCGCGTGCGCTTGGACAGGGCATAGGTGGCGCCGAGGGCGAAGCCGCTGGCCTCGCCGTTCTTGGCGCCGCGGGCCGAGTTCTTGGTCTTGCTGTAGGCATAGCCGCCGGAGAAGGCCCAGGCCCCGACCGGCACGGTCACGCCCAGCGTGTATTCGCTGTCGTCGCCGTTGGTGGCGCTGCCCTTGCGCTGGTTGTATGCGCCCGACACCGAGAAGCTGCCGAAGTCATACATCGCGGCCAGCGCGGTGTACTTGTCGGATTTGTCCTTCTCGTTTTGGTGGGCCAGAGCGACCTCGAATTCCTTTTGCTTGTAGCCGGCCTTGAAGGCGTACTTGTCCTGGGAGACGCCGGCCTTCTCGTCCAGCGAGACGTCGATGCCCGCGTAGAAGCCGCCCATGTTGGGGCTGTAGTAGCTGATCTTGTTGTCGAAGCGCGAGGCATAGTCGCCGCCCGACTTGAACACGCCGTTGCTGGAAGCGGTGAAGGCCGAGTCGAACACATTGCGGCTCTGGCCCAGGCCACGCACGTCGTCGTACACCGTGGTGCTGCGGCCGAGCTTGACCTCGCCGAAGCCACCCATCAGCGACAGGCTGGATTCGCCTTTGAAGTATGGGTCTTGCGACGCGCCGGTGTCGGCGTTGAAGCGGTTTTCCAGCTTGAAGGCCGCCTTCAGGCCGCCGCCCAGATCCTCGGTGCCGCGCAGGCCCCAGCGCGAGTTGGTCAGACCGCCGTCGCCGCCGTGGAACATCTGGGTGGTGGAGGTGTTTTTGACCTTGTCCTTGAGGTTGCCCACCGACAGGTCCACGCGACCGTACAGCGTGACGTTGGATTGGGCCAGGGCGGCCCCGGTGGCCATCAGGGCGGCCAGGGCGATCAGGGATTTTTTCATCGTCGGATTTCCTAGGGTTGAACCAGAAAGCGGCAGCCCCGGATGGGGGGCTGCAACCGGGGATGGGTGGCCCGGAGGGCCGAACCACAGGGGCTATTGCACCGGACCCTGATGACGGTGATGTTAAGTCAATTCGTGATGACCCGATGTTGTTCATAAACAACGTCATCGGGCTTCACACGCGCCTCAAGGCTGGGCGCCAAAGACCCGGATGGTCCACGGCTGCGTGGAGGCCGGATCGACGCTCACCTCCACCGCGCGCACGTCGGCCGCGCCCGGCACCTGCAGGCGTGTCAGGTTCAGCACCGGCTTTTTCTGGTGCTTGAAGGGGTTGTCGAATGCCAGCACGTGGCTGTCGCCGTGGATCAGCAGGACCGGACGGCCCCATTGCGCCGCCAGTGGCACCAGTGTGTCGCCGATGCTGGCGGCAAAGCCCGAGTGGCGCGCAAACGTCTCGACCGGCTGCTGGTTGTCGAACGGGTCGGCCTGCATCGCCACCACCATGGCCCGGGCGTTGCGCTGCTGCGCCAGCTCGAAGGCGGCGCGCAGCCACGCGATGTTGGCGCGGTCGCGCGCGAAAAACTCCGCCACGGCCTTGGGATCGCGCGCCTCGAAGTTGTTGTTGCTGCCGACGATGTGCACGGCGACGAACAATACGTCGCCGGTCCACCAGCGCTGGTTTTCCACATAGTCGGCGAAGGCCGGCATGACCGTGGACTGGTTCTCCACCGCGATGGGCTGCTGGCCGAGCGAGCGCCCGGGGGTATAAAAGCGCTGTCGCAGTGTGGCTAGGCGCTCCAGCGGGTCGTAGCTGCCGTTATTGGCGCGGTGGCAGTCGGTCCACTCGTTGTCGCCCGGGGTGTACACCACGGCACCGCGGTAGCGGCCAAAGTGATCCAACTGGGCGGAAAATTCCTCATCGCTGCACAGGGTGGAGCCGGCCTTGATGTCACCGACGTGGATGGTGAAGGCCGGCTGCAGCGCGTTGACGCGCTCGATCAGCGCGCGGTAAGGGGGATAGCTTTTGTCCGGCGGGCCGTAGGGCATGTCGCCCAGCGCGACGAAGCGCACAGTCTGGGCGGCGACGGTGCCAGCCAACAGCAGCACCGCTGCGGTGAGGAAACCGCACCGCAGCACGGATGACAGCGAAAAGCACATCGTGGAAAGTCCTCCGCATCGGGGCTCGATCAAGGGGTCGCCCCAGCTTTGCACCCGAGCGTGACGGCCGCGTGAAGGAAAAAAACCGGCCCCACGGGGCCGGCGTATCCAAGGTGAAGGCAATCCGCGGTGCGCCGCACGTTCTCTCAGGTGCCGATGACGCCGCCGTCGTTCTTGGTGATGACGACGGTGGCCGAGCGCGGACGGCCGCCATCGGGCCAGCGCGAGATCTTGGTCGGCGCGTCGGGGTCGCTGCGCTCGCTGGGGCTTTCGCCCGGGTGCTGGATGTTGATGAACATCGCGCGCAGGTCCGGCGTCATAGCGATGCCGGTGACCTCGCAGCCGCGCGGTCCGACCAGGAAGCGGCGGATCTCGCCCTTCGTCGGGTCGCACGCCAGCATCTGGTTGTTCGGCATGTTGACGTAGTCGCCCTTGCCAAGCGTCGAGGTGGACACATCGGTCTGGATCCACAGCACGCCGCGCGGATCGACCCACAGGCCGTCCGGGCTGCCGAAGATGTCGCCGCGGATGTTGCCCTTGGCCTCGGCGCGCGGCAGCGCCGGATCGCCCGCCATCACGAAGTGGTTCCACGTGAAGCGGGTGGCGTCCAGATCGCCGCTTTCCTTCCAGCGGATGATGTGGCCCATGGTGTTGTTGACGCGCGGGTTAGCCGCATCCGCACCGGGGCTCTTGTCGCGGCCGCGGTTGCTGTTGTTGGTCAGGGTGCAATAGACCTCTTTGCTGATCGGGTCCACGGCGGTCCATTCCGGGCGGTCCATTTTGGTGGCGCCCAGGGCGTCGCTGGCTTGCCGCGCCTGGATCAGCACCGCGCCCTGGTTGGCAAAGCCGTTGGCGGCGGTCAGCGGACCGCGGTCGTGCACCAGCGGCAGCCACTCGCCGCTGCCGTCGGCGTTGAACTTGGCCACATACAGCGTGCCGTGGTCGAGCAGGTCGCGGTTGGCCGCAAAGCCGCCCGGCTTGACGCGGTCGCGGCTGACGAACTTGTAGATGTATTCGAAGCGCGCGTCCTCGCCCATGTACACCACGGCGCGGCCGTCGTCGGTCAGCGCCACCGCGGCGCCCTCGTGCGCCGCGCGGCCCAGCGCGGTGCGCTTGATCGGCGTCATGGTCGGGTCCATGGGGTCGATTTCGACCACCCAGCCAAAACGGTTCGGCTCGTTGGGGTGCCGGGTGGCGTCGAAACGCTCGTCGAACTCGTGCCAGCGGTAGCCGGCGCCGTCTTTCTTCAGGCCCCAGCGCTTGCCGTGCGCATCGGGCTGGTCCGGGCCGTGGAAGTAGTTGATGAAGTTTTCTTCGCAGGTCAGGTAGGTGCCCCAGGGCGTCTGGCCGTTGGCGCAGTTGTTGATCGTGCCCAGCACCCGCGTGCCCGTCGGGTCGGCCGCGGTCTTCATCCAGGTGTGGCCGGCGGCCGGGCCGCTGATCAGCATCGGCGTGGTCGCGGTGATGCGGCGCGCGTACTTGGACGGCAGCACCTGGCGCCAGCCGTTCGGACCGGCTTCGATCTCGATGATCGACACGCCGTGCGCGGCCTGCGCCTTGCGCACCTTCTCGGCGCTCCAGGTCTTCATGCCGTCCGGGTGCAGCAGGCCGTCATCGGTGTACTCATGGTTGATGGCCAGCAGTCCGCGCTTGCTGCCATCGAGCGGGAAGTAGCTCATGCCGTCGTGGTGCATGCCGGCCTGCAGCGCCTGCTCCTCGGCGGTGTTGGAGCCGTCGGTCTTGAACGCCGGCATCTTGCCGGCCACGCCCACCGCATCGCCCCAGCGGTTGAGCACGCGCGCGGTGTAGCCCGGGGGCACCAGCACCTCGTCGACGTCGCGCATGGGCACACTGGCAAAGCCGATGCCGCGCCCCAGGGCCGCGGCGTTGGGGCCACCGGTGCTCGCGCAGCCCGCCAGCAGGCTGCCGCCAAACAGCGCGGCGGTGGCGCTGGCCAGCGCGCCGCGCACGAAAATGCGCCGCGCCGGGTCCGACACCTCGTGGATGGTCGGGTTGGCGCTGCGGTTGGAGTCTTCCATCAGGTCGAAGTCTTTGGCCATGGTGCGTCGTCGTCTTGCGCGAAGAGGCCACCATCTTCGACCGAGGGCGTGACAGACCGATGACAGCGCGCCAGCGCGTCAACGGCACTCGGGCAGCGGATAGCGGTCGGGGAAGACGTCGCGGTAGGTGCGGCCCGTCTCGCCGTCGAACGGCAGCTCACCGCGGCAGCGCGCGGCTTCCAACTCGGCTCGCACTTCGGCGCGGGTGCGGCCTTCGGTGGTCGTGGCGCGGGCGGCGCGCACCGGCTGGGCCGTGTTCGAGGCGGCCACGTCGGCGGCGGAGAACTCGCCCGATGCGACGGGGAAGCTCGCGGCCGATGCGGCGGCGGTCGCGGCCAGCAGCGAGGTGGCGATCAGGGTGCGCAGAGAGAAGCGGTTCATGGCGTTTCCTTTCGTCTGGACAGAGAGAGATTGCTGGTGAGGGTCGTTGATGCAGCCCGTGGAATGAACTGTACTAACGAAAGATTTGTCGATAAACCTCTTTTCCAACAATGCAATATTGCAGATTTAGAAATAAACATCGACAATCTACCCATGGACCGGCTCCAATCCCTTCGCGTCTTCCAGGCGGTGGCCTATGCCGGTGGCTTTGCCGCCGCCGCGCGCGCCCTCGATCTGTCGGCCGCCAGCGTCACGCGCATGGTCGCCGACCTCGAAGCGCAACTGGGCGTGCGCCTGCTGCAGCGCACGACCCGCCGCGTGGCCTTGACCGACGAGGGCGCCGCCTATCTGGAGCGGGTGAGGCGCATCCTGGCCGATTTGGACGAGGCCGACGCCCTGGTGAGCCAGCGCAGCCAAACGGTGGCCGGTGTGTTGCGGGTGCTGGCCACCCCGGTGCTGGCCAGTGTGCTGGTGGCCCCGGTCGTGCCGAGGCTGACGGCGCGGCACGCCGCCCTGCGCGTCGAGGTGGATGTCGAGAGCTACGCCGTCCCCTCGGTGGAAGAGCACGACGTGGCGCTGTTTGCCGTGGAAGGCACGGTGGATACGGGCCTGATCGCCCGCCGCATCGCCAGCGGGGTGAGCGCGCTAGTCGCCGCGCCGTCCTATCTGCAGCGCGTCGGGCGGCCGACCCGGCCCGAGGATCTGGTGCTCCACCACTGCCTGCGCTACCGTCCTCCGGGGCAGCATGCCCACACGTGGACGCTGTGGCGCGCCGATCAGCCGGACGCCGTCAGCCGGGTGGCGGTGGAGCCCGTCGCCTGCAGCAACCATGTCGAAGCGCTGCTGCGCATGGCGCTGGAGGGCGGCGGCATTCTGGCGGTCTCGCTGGATCTGGTCGCGCACCGGCTGGCCAGCGGCGAGCTGGTGCGCGTGCTCGACGGCTGGGTCACGGACCACTGGTCCCTCTACGCCGCGCTGCCCAGCCGCCGCCACCTGCCGGCGCGCACGCGGGCCTTTTTGGACGAGTTGACCCACGAGACGGCGACGCTGCTGCGGACGTAAGCAGACGCCAGCCGCCACGGGGCGGGCGCGCGCCGGCGGTCGGGGCGTTGGCGCCTTGCCACCCGGGCCGATTGGCACCCTGGCGCGTGGGATGGGCGCGGTATCGTCCCTGCCCGCCGGGCCCCTGTCGGGCCGATGACCCTCCCGCCC
>NZ_DAISXZ010000038.1:0-21977 GCF_036825565.1 Tepidimonas sp.
GCCCCCAATCCCGCCCGATGAGCGCTGCCTACCCGCTGCCCTATGCCTGGGCGCGCGCCCACGGCGTGCTGCTGCACGTGGACCGCGGCGAGCGCTGGCTGATCGTGCGCGCCAACGCCGCCGGCCCGCTGCCGACGGCGCAGATCGCGGCCATCGCCGAAGCACAGCGCGTGCACGGCCCCTGCCGGCTGCAGCGCGAAGCTGCCGCCGTTTTCGATGCCCGGCTGCAGGCCGCCTACGCCGACGGCAGCGGCTCCAGCGCCGCCGCCATCGTCAGCGAGGTCGAAAGCGAGGCCGACCTATCGCGCCTGATGCAGGAGCTGCCCCAGATCGAGGACCTGCTGGAATCGGCCGACGATGCGCCGATCATCCGCATGCTCAACGCGCTGCTGACGCAAGCCGTGCGCGAGCGCGCCAGCGACATCCACATCGAGCCGTACGAGCGCCACTCCAGCGTTCGCTTTCGCGTCGACGGCACGCTGCGCGAGGTGGTGCAGCCCAACCGGGCGCTGCACGCGGCGCTGATCTCGCGCCTGAAAATCATGGCCGAGCTCGACATCGCCGAAAAGCGCCTGCCGCAAGACGGGCGCATCGCGCTGCGGCTGGGCGGCCGCGCGGTGGACGTGCGCGTCTCCACACTGCCCAGCGCCCACGGCGAGCGAGCGGTGTTGCGGCTGCTCGACAAGTCCGAGGGGGTGCTGAGCCTGGAGGCCGTGGGCATGCAGGGCGAGACCTTGCAGCGGTTTGACCAACTCATCCACCAGCCGCACGGCATCGTGCTCGTCACGGGCCCCACCGGCTCCGGCAAAACCACGACGCTCTACGCCGGACTGTCGCGGCTGGATGCGCAGCGGCTCAACATCATGACGGTCGAGGACCCGATCGAGTACGAGCTGAGCGGCATCGGCCAGACCCAGGTCAACACCAAGATCGACCTGACCTTTGCCAAGGCCTTGCGGGCCATCCTGCGCCAAGACCCGGACGTGATCATGATCGGCGAGATCCGCGACCAGGAGACCGCCCAGATCGCCATCCAGGCGTCGCTGACCGGCCACCTGGTGCTGGCCACGCTGCACACCAACGACGCGCCCAGCGCCGTCACGCGCCTGGTGGACATGGGCATCGAACCGTTCCTGCTGGCCAGCTCCCTGCTCGGCGTGCTGGCGCAGCGGCTGGTGCGCAAGCTCTGCCCGGCCTGCGGCGGCGCCGGCTGCGCTGACTGCGGCCAGGCCGGCTACGCCGGACGTACGGGGCTGTTCGAGCTGATGGTGGTCGATGAGGGCCTGCGCGCCCTGATTCACGACCGCGCGCCGGAAGCCGCGCTGCGCGCGCACGCGCTGCAACACGGCCTGGTGCCGCTGCGTCAGGCCGGCGACGCGCTGGTGGCCCAAGGCATCACCACCGCCGAGGAAGTCTGGCGCGTCACGCGCGACTGAGCGACCCCGAGCCCTACCGCCCCGCGATGCCGACCTTCCGCTACCAGGCCCTCGACGCGCACGGACGGCGCCAGCGCGGCACGCTGGCGGCCGAGCACGCGCGCGCCGCGCGCGCGCAGCTGCGCGCGCATGGGCTGGTGCCGCTGCAGGTAACGGCGCTCGACAAAGCAGCCTCGGCCCGTGGCGGCGCGCACCGCTGGCCGGCGGCGCGGTTGGCGACGTGGACGCGGCAGCTGGCCGCGCTGGTCGACAGCGGCCTGCCGCTAGAGCGGGCGCTGGCCGAACTGGCCCGCGAGGCCGACGACGCTGCGCAGCAGGCGCTCGTCACCGAGCTGCGCGCCGAGGTCAACGCCGGCAGCACGCTTGCGGCGGCGCTTGCGCGCCATCCGCGCGTGTTCGACGCGCCGTACCGCGCGATGGTGGCCGCCGGCGAAGCCAGCGGGCGCCTCGGCACCGTGCTGCAGCGGCTGGCCGACGAGCGCGAAGCCGCCGAGGCGCTGCGCCAGCGCATCCTGGCGGCGCTGCTTTACCCGGCCATCGTCACCGCCTTCGCGCTGGCCATCGTGGTGTTTCTGATGACCTACGTCGTGCCAGAAGTGGCGCAGGCGTTCGCCAGCGGCAAACGCGCGCTGCCGACGCTGACGGTGCTGGTGCTGCAGATGAGCGCGTGGCTGCGCGGCTGGGGCTGGACGCTGCTGCCGCTGCTGGCTGCAGGGGTGGCGGCCTGGCGACTGGCCCACCAGCGCCCGGCGGCGCGGCTGGCGCTGGATCGCGCCTGGCTGCGCCTGCCGGTGCTGGGACGGCTGGCACGCCAGCTCGACGTGGCGCGGCTGGCGGCGACGCTGGCGCTGCTGGTGCAGGCAGGCGTGCCACTGCTGCGGGCGCTGGCCACCGCCGCCGACACGCTGCGCAACACCGCGCTGCAGCGCGACGTGCACGAAGCGCTGGCGCTGGTGCGCGAAGGCGCGCCACTGGCCGCGGCACTGGCCACCCGCCCGGCGCTCGCCGGGCTGCTGGTGACGTTCGCGCGGCTGGGCGAGCAGACCGGCCAGCTCGGCCCCATGCTGCAGCGCGCCGCGCAGCAACTGGCCGACGACGCCCAGCGCCGCCTGCTGCGGCTGACCACATGGCTGGAGCCGCTGCTGATCATCGCCATGGGCGGCGTGGTGCTGCTGATCGTGCTGGCGGTGATGCTGCCGATCATTGAGCTCAACCAGTGGGTGCGCTGACCATGGCTGCGCTGCCCGACGCCGACGACGGCTGGCTGCCCGGCGCGCGCCGCGCGCCCTCGCCCAACCACGGTCCGCGTCCGGCCGGCGTGCAGCCCTGGCTCGTGGTGCTGCACAGCATCAGCCTGCCGCCGGGCGAGTACGGCGGCCCGTGGATCGAGCGGCTGTTCACCAACACGCTGGACTGGGACGCGCACCCCTATTTCCAGGACATCCGCGGGCTGGAGGTCTCGGCGCATTTCCTGATCCGGCGCGACGGCGAGTGCGTGCAGTTCGTCGCGCTGGACCGCCGCGCCTGGCATGCCGGCCGCTCGTCGTGGCAGGGGCACGAAAATTGCAACGACTTCTCGGTCGGCATCGAGTTGGAAGGGCTGGAAGGCGACACCTTCACCGACGCGCAGTACGCCGCGCTGGCCGCGCTGCTGGCGGCGCTGCGCCCACGCCTGCCGGCGCTGCATGCGGTGGCCGGGCACGAGCACGTCGCCCCCGGGCGCAAGCGCGACCCTGGCCCTGGCTTCGATTGGGCGCGACTGATCCGCCTGACCGGCTGGCCGGCGGCGTGGTTTGCCAGCAAAGCGCCAGGCCAGCCCCCCACCCAGGAAAAACCCGGGGATATGGATCGGGCCGGGGGATAAATTTTTTTTGGGGCCGCCCCCTTGCCCCCAGGGCCTGCGTCGGTACACTACGGATAGTGTTTTCGGCTGACGTCAAACACTACATATAGTGTTTGCACGCCAGCATCCGCAGCCTTGATCTTCCGCGAGGATCCATGCAGACCACCCTCACCTCCCCCTCGTCCGCCGCCCGCTCGATGGCCGTCGCCGAACCGGCACGCGCCACCAGCAGCGCCACACTGGCACACTACCAGATCATCCGCCGCAACGGCGCGGTGGTCCCGTTCGAGCCCAACAAAATCGCCGTCGCTATGATGAAGGCCTTTTTGGCCGTCCATGGCCCGCAGGGTGCCGCGTCGGCCAGCGTGCGCGAAACGGTGGACCAACTGACCCAGGCGGTCGTTCGCGCCCTGGTGCGCTCGCGCCCCGGCGGCGGCACCTTCCACATCGAAGATGTGCAAGACCAGGTGGAACTGGGCCTGATGCGCGGCGGCCACCACGAGGTCGCGCGCGCCTATGTGCTCTACCGCGAACGCCGAGCGCAGGAACGCGCCGCCAAGGCGGCCCAGGCGCAACCTGCCCAGCCCGTGCTGCACGTGGTCGACGGCGGCGAGCGGCGCCCCCTCGACCTCGAACGCCTGCAGGCGCTGATCCACTCCGCGGTGGAGGGGCTGGGCGCCGACGTCAAGGCCGAGCCGATCGTGGCCGAGACGCTGCGCAACCTGTACGACGGCGTGCCCATGGAGGAGGTGCACAAGGCCGCGATCCTGGCCGCGCGCACCAAGATCGAAACCGACCCCGACTACACCTACGCCACCGCGCGGCTGCTGCTGCACACCATCTACAAAGAGGTGCTGGGCGAAGAAACCCCGCACGCGCAGATGCGCGAGCGCTACGCCGAGTACTTCCCGGCCTTCATCAAAAAGGGCGTGGAGGCCGAGCTGCTCAACCCCGAGCTGCAGACCTTCGACCTCGCCCGTCTGGGCGCGGCGCTCAAACCCGAGCGTGACCTGCAGTTCGACTACCTGGGGCTGCAGACGCTGTACGACCGCTACTTCCTGCATGTGCGCAAGCAGCGCATCGAGCTGCCGCAGGCCTTCTTCATGCGCGTGGCCATGGGCCTGGCGCTCAACGAGATCGACCGCGAGGCGCGCGCCATCGAGTTCTACGAGGTGCTCTCCAGCTTCGACTTCATGAGCAGCACCCCCACGCTGTTCAACTCGGGCACGCTGCGCTCGCAGCTGTCCAGCTGCTACCTGACCACGGTGCCCGACGATCTGGACGGCATTTACGAGTCGATCAAGGAAAACGCCCTGCTGTCCAAGTTTGCCGGCGGGCTGGGCAACGACTGGACGCGCGTGCGCGCGCTGGGCAGCCACATCAAGGGCACCAACGGCGAAAGCCAGGGCGTGGTGCCGTTCCTGAAGGTCGTCAACGACACGGCGGTCGCGGTCAACCAGGGCGGCAAGCGCAAGGGCGCGGTGTGCTGCTATCTGGAGACCTGGCACCTCGACATCGAGGAGTTCCTGGAGCTGCGCAAGAACACCGGCGACGACCGCCGCCGCACGCACGACATGAACACGGCCAACTGGATCCCGGACCTGTTCATGAAGCGCGTGATGGAAAACGGCGACTGGACGCTGTTCTCGCCGTCCAGCGTGCCGGACCTGCACGACAAGGTCGGCCAGGCGTTCGAAGAGGCCTACCTCGCCTACGAGGCAAAGGCCACGCGCGGCGAGATCCAGCCGTGCAAGACCGTGCGCGCCGTGGACCTGTGGCGCAAGATGCTGACCATGCTGTTCGAGACCGGGCACCCGTGGATCACTTTCAAGGATCCGTGCAATGTGCGCAGCCCGCAGCAGCACGTCGGCGTCGTGCACTCCTCCAACCTGTGCACCGAGATCACGCTCAACACCAGCGACACCGAAACCGCCGTCTGCAACCTCGGCTCGGTCAACCTGGCGCGGCACCTCAAGGACGGCCCCAACGGCAAGGAACTCGACCACGACAAGCTCCAGCGCACCATCACGGTGGCCATGCGCATGCTGGACAACGTGATCGACATCAACTACTACGCTGTCAAGAAGGCGCGCGACTCCAACCTGCGCCACCGCCCGGTGGGCCTGGGGTTGATGGGCTTCCAGGACGCGCTGTACGAGCTGCGCATCCCGTACGCGTCGCCCGAGGCGGTGGAATTCGCCGACCGCTCGATGGAGGCCATCTGCTACTACGCCTACTGGGCCAGCAGCGACCTGGCGGTGGAGCGCGGCCGCTATTCCACCTTCAAGGGCTCGCTGTGGGACCGCGGCATCCTGCCGCTGGACACGCTGGACCTGTTGGCGCAGCAGCGCGGCGGCTACCTGGAGGTGGACCGCTCGCGCACGCTGGACTGGGACGCGCTGCGCGCCAAGATCGCCCGCGACGGCATGCGCAACTCCAACTGCATCGCCATCGCCCCGACCGCCACCATCTCCAACATCATCGGGGTGGATGCGTCCATCGAACCGTGCTTCGGCAACCTGTCGGTCAAGTCCAACCTGTCGGGCGAGTTCACCGTCATCAACAGCTATCTGGTCAAGGACCTCAAGCGCCTGGGCCTGTGGGACGAGGTCATGATCATGGACCTCAAGCACTTCGACGGCTCGCTGTGGCCGATCGACCGCGTGCCGCAGGACCTCAAGGAGCTCTACCGCACCGCGTTCGAGATCGAGCCGGTGTGGCTGGTGGAAGCTGCCGCACGGCGCCAGAAGTGGATCGATCAGGCGCAAAGCCTCAACATCTACATGGCCGGCGCCTCGGGCAAGAAGCTGGACGAGACCTACAAGCTGGCCTGGATCCGCGGCCTGAAGACCACCTACTACCTGCGCACCACCGGCGCCACCCACGCCGAAAAGTCCACCGTGCGCAGCGGCGCGCTCAACGCCGTGCCCACCGCCGGCAGCGCCCCTGCCGCCGCGGCGCCGGGGGCGGTCGAGCCCGCCACCGACATCAAGTTCTGCGCCATCGACGACCCGGGTTGCGAAGCCTGTCAATGACGGCCCTCGCCGCCGGCGCCGGCCGGGCTGATGCCCTCACGCAACAGCCCGCCCCGCCAGCGGCCACCGGCGCCCCCGGCACAGGGCCAAACGCTTGTCATTTCGTCGATGCCTTTCAATAATTTCACGAATCGGACACCAACATGCTGACCTGGGAAGACCAAACGCCCACCGTTGCCCCCCAAACGGCACGCCGCACGCCCGAGGCCGCGCCTGCGCTGCAACCGGCCGTGGGGGCCGGCTCCCTCTTCGGCGCCACGCCCAACGCCCCCGTCGCGGGCTTCGACTATGTCTCTCCGGTGAGCGCCACGCCGGATGCCGCCCCGGCCGCCGCCAGCGCCCCCGCCGGCCAGTCGGTGCGCGCGCAGGCGGCGAGCTTTCGCCGCGTCAACGTCGCCGACAAGCGCATCATCAACGGCCAGACGGACGTCAACCAGCTCGTCCCCTTCAAGTACAAATGGGCGTGGGAGAAATACCTCGCCACCTGCGCCAACCACTGGATGCCGCAGGAAATCAACATGTCGCGCGACATCGCGCTGTGGAAAGACCCCAACGGCCTGACCGAGGACGAGCGCCGCATCGTCAAGCGCAACCTCGGCTTCTTCGTCACCGCCGACTCGCTGGCCGCCAACAACATCACGCTGGGCACCTACCGCCACATCACGGCGCCGGAGTGCCGCCAGTTCCTGCTGCGCCAGGCGTTCGAGGAGGCCATCCACACCCACGCCTACCAGTACATCGTCGAGTCGCTAGGGCTGGACGAAGGCGAGATCTTCAACGCCTACCACGAGATCCCGTCGATCCGCGACAAGGACGAGTTCCTGATTCCCTTCATCGACGCGATCATGGACCCGGCCTTCAAGACCGGCACGCCCGAGGCCGACCAGACGCTGCTGAAGTCGCTGATCGTCTTCGCCTGCCTGATGGAGGGGCTGTTCTTCTACGTCGGCTTCACGCAGATCCTGGCGCTGGGGCGGCAAAACAAGATGACGGGGGCGGCCGAGCAGTACCAGTACATCCTGCGCGACGAATCGATGCATTGCAACTTCGGCATCGACATGATCAACCAGCTCAAGCTGGAGAACCCGCACCTGTGGACGCCCGCCTTCAAGGCCGAGATCAAAGAGCTGTTCCTCAAGGCCGTGGATTTGGAATATCGCTACGCCGAGGACACCATGCCGCGCGGTGTACTGGGGCTGAACGCCAGCATGTTCAAGGGCTACCTGCGCTACATCGCCAACCGGCGCGCCACCCAGATCGGCCTGGAGCCGCTCTTCCCCAACGAGGAAAACCCCTTCCCCTGGATGAGCGAGATGATCGACCTGAAGAAGGAGCGTAACTTCTTCGAAACCCGCGTGATCGAGTACCAATCGGGCGGCGCGCTGTCCTGGGATTGATCCGCGGCGCGCCCGTCGTCTGCATCTCGCGGCCTCCCCCCTTCCAACCCCCGCCAACCTGAAGCAGGAGAACCCCCATGGCAACCGCGAAGAAGGCCGCCGCCGCGGCCACCGAGACCGCGAAGCAGAAGACGGCCGCGAAGGCAGCCACCCCGAAGGCCGCGAAGGCGGCGCCGAAGAAGGCCGCGGCCAAGTCGGCAGCCGCCGCCAAGGCGACGGAGACGGCCGACAAGGCCCCCGCTGCGCCGAAGGCAGCGGCCGCGCCGTCGACGGCCAAGGCCCCGGCGGCCAAACCCGCGGCCAAGGCAGCCGCCAAACCGGTCGAAAAAGCGACGGAAAAAGCGGCAGCGAAGGCCACGCCGGCGAAGAAGACCGCCAAGACGGCCACCCCGACGACCGCCGAAGCGGCGCCGAAAGGTACCAAGAAGGCTCCGGCCAAGGCGGCCCCGAAAGCCGCCGCCAAGTCCACCGCGACCCCCGCCACGGCCAAGAAGGCGAGAGCCCCTGGAGCCAAGGCTGCCGACAAGCCCGTTGCCAAGCCTGCGGCAACCAAGGCCGCAGCCAAACCCGCCACCAAAACCGAAAAGGCCGTCAAAACCGAAAAGGCCGTCAAAACCGAAAAGGCCGTCAAGACCCCGAAGGCCGCCAAGGCGGACAAGGCGGTGAAGGCCCCGGCCGCGGAAAAACCCACCAAGACCACGCTCAAAAAGAAAGCGACCAAGGCCGCCGCCGCCCCCGCACCCAGCGCGCAAACCAAGCTCAACCCGAAAGCCGCCTGGCCCTTCCCGACCGGCCCGCGTCCCTGAACGGGCATCCGCTGGCCTATGGCGATCCCGCTGTCCGTGTGTGAACGGCGGGTTTGCCCTGTGCCTGCGGGTCAGACGTCGAAACGGTAGTTTTGGCCTCCGCGGGTGGCGATTTTCGCTGCCCCCATGCGGTTGCCCAGCTGCGCCGCTTCGGTGACCGACCAGCCCCGGGCCAGACCGTGCAGCAAGGCGGCCCGAAACGCATCCCCACACCCGGTGGGGTCCACGATCTCGGCCGCCGGCACACCGGGCACGCGGATGCACTCGCTATCCTGCCAGACGTCGCAGCCCTGCTCCCCCAAAGTCACGACCAGAGCGCGCAGCCGCCGCGACAGCTCGGGCAGGGTCAAACCCGTGCGGTCGCACAGCAGCCGGGCTTCGTAATCGTTCAAGGCCGCCCAATCGGCCAGATCGACCAGCCGCAGCAATTCCGCGCCATCGAACATCGGCAATCCCTGGCCGGGGTCGAACACGAAGGGCACGCCCGCCACGTGCAGTTGTTCCGCATGTTCCCAGGTGGCCCGCTTGCCGTCGGGTGAGAGGATCGCCAGCGTCACCCCGTCGGTGGCAGTGATGGGGTTGGTGTGGGCCAGCGCCATCGCACCCGGGTGAAAAGCCGTGATCTGGTTGTTGTGGCGATCGGTCATGATCATCGCCTGGGCGGTGTAGCTCTCGGTGATCAGGCGCACGGCGGAGACGTCGATGCCCAGGGCGCGCAGGCGCTGCAGATAGTGCTCGCCATCGGCGCCCAGCGCCGCTACCGGCCGCACCGCACTGCCCAGCAACCGCAGGCCGTAGGCAATGTTGCCCGCGCAGCCGCCAAACTCGCGCCGCAACCCCGGTACCAGGAACGACACATTCAGGATGTGCAACTGGTCGGGCAGGATGTGGTCGGCAAAACGGCCTTCGAAGTCCATGATGGTGTCGAAGGCCAGGGAACCGCAGACGAGGATGGTCATGGGGAGGAGGTAAAAAACAGCGCCTCGCAGGGCGTCAGGGGTAGAAGAGCACAGCCCGGTAGCCCGTCATGCGGGCCGCGTCGGGGTGGTCGAAGGCCAGCTCCAGCTGTAACGGCCACTCGGCCCCCGGCGCCAGCCGCTCCAGGGGCTGTGGCCACGCGTCGGGCGTCCAGACGCGGCGCACCAGCACCTGGTCTTGCAGATCGGTCAGGGTCAGCTCCAGCGCGGGTGCCGCCACCTCGGTGTCCGCGTGGTTGCGCACCACGAGGTGAAAGCTGTAGCGGTCCGGCGCGCGCCGCAGCAGCACCGAGCCCTCGATGAGCACATCCTGTGGCCGCCGGGGCGGCGCGATGGTGCACCCCAGGCGGTCGCAAAACGCCGTCAGGGCCGGTCTGGCCGCGGGGTAGCGCGCCGCCAGGGCGTCGCGCCAGTACCACGCGATCTGTCCCGCAAGCAGCGCCGCCAACCCCAACGCCAACAGCGCGAGGATGACACGCACGATGGGGCTGCGCCAGAAGGCCCGCCGCCGCGCCTGACGAACGAACGACGGTTCCTGCGCCGTCACCTCGGCCTGCTCGCCGAACGGGTCATGGTCGCCGCCCTGGTCGCGCGCCGCGTCCGCGCCACCCGCCTCGACCGAGGGGACGGCATCGTACCCGTCATAGCGCGGCTCCTGCAGGTCGAACTCGGGCTCGGGCCACGGCGCCGGTTCGGGCGCCTGTTGCGGCCCAGGGGCGGGCTCGGGCTCGGCTGCCGCGTTCCCCGGCGGTGCCGTGGCGGGGATCGGTGGCGGGGCGGTCGGCTGGGGTGCCGCCTCGGGCGACGGGGGCGCAGAAGAGGGCAGCGGAGCGAAGGCCGGCTGCAGGTCCAGCGTGGCATCGAACACCTGCTGGCAATGGCCGCAGCGCACCCAGCCGTCGGCGATCTTGAGCTGATCCGCCACGACCTTGAAGGCCGTTCCACACGATGGGCAGCGGGTAATGAAGCTCATGCCCGCGATTATGACGGCGCCGTCCGGGGCGCTGCGCAGCACTCAGCCCCGACGGGCCGTCATGAGGATCCAGCCGTCCTCGGCGTCGGTGACCGCCAGCGTCAACCAAGCGGCATAGACCTCGCGCAGCTCGTCGGCCTGGCGTTCCAGTATGCCCGCCAGTACCAGATCGCCCCCGTCGTCGACGTGGGCACACAGCAGCGGGGCCAGCACCTTGAGCGGCGTGGCCAGGATGTTGGCCAGCACCAGCCCGTAGCGGCCCTGGGCCGCCTCGGGCAGTCCGGCGTTCACGGCCACCCCATTGGCTGCCGCGTTGAGCCGGGTGGACTCCACGGCGGCCGAGTCGATGTCCACCGCGTCCACCGTCGCCGCGCCCCGCTTGGCCGCGGCGATAGCCAGAATACCGGAACCGCAGCCGTAGTCGAGCACGCGCCGGCCCGCCATGTCGTGGCGGGCGATCCAGCGCAGACACATGCGCGTGGTGGGGTGGGTGCCGGTACCGAACGCCAGCCCGGGGTCGAGCCGGATGACGGTGCGGGCCTCGGCGGGCGGCTCGTGCCAGCTCGGCACGATCCAAAAATCGGGCGCGATCGGCACGGGGTCGAACTGGGACTGCGTCAGGCGCACCCAGTCGGTGTCGACCACCGGCCGCACGCCGACCACCTCGCAATCGGCAAAAAAGTCCTGCAGGGCCAGCAAGGCGGCCGCTTCGCGGGCTTGTGCTTCGGTGTCGAACAGCGCAACCACCTGCGAGCGCTGCCACCCAGGCGCCGGCGCGGGCAGCCCAGGCTCGCCGAACAGCGCCCGCTCCGCCGGGGTGTGCGCATCGGCGTCCTCGACCGAGACGCTGAGCGCCTCCAAGGCCTCCAGCGCGTCGCAGACAACCTCCACACGCGCCTCGGGCACGCGCAACAGCAGTTCGTGCCAGCGCGCCGCGCCAGCCATCGGTTCAGCCCCGCTCACGTTGCGCCAGCCAGCTCTCGAGGTAGTGGATGTTGGTGCCACCGGCCTCGAAGTTGGCGTCCACCATCAGCTCGCGGTGCAGCGGCACATTGGTCTTGATGCCCTCGATCACCACCTCGGCCAGCGCACCGCGCATACGCGCCAGCGCCTGCTCGCGGGTGTCACCGTGCACGATGATCTTGCCCACCATCGAGTCGTAGTGGGGCGGCACGGTGTAGCCCGAATAGATGTGCGAATCCACCCGCACCCCGGGGCCACCCGGGGCGTGCCAGGCCGTGATACGCCCGGGCGACGGCGTGAACTTGTACGGATCCTCGGCGTTGATACGGCACTCGATGGCGTGCCCGCGCAACTGCAGCTGGCGCTGGGTGAACGGCAGCTTCTCGCCCGCGGCCACCAGGATCTGGGTGCGCACAATGTCGATGCCGGTGATCATCTCGGTCACCGGATGCTCGACCTGCACGCGCGTGTTCATCTCGATGAAGTAGAACTCGCCGTTTTCGTACAGGAACTCGAAGGTACCGGCCCCGCGGTAGCCGATCTTTTTGCACGCCGAGGCGCAGCGGTCGCCGATGCGCTCGATCAGGCGGCGCGGAATGCCCGGGGCGGGCGCCTCTTCGATCACCTTCTGGTGGCGGCGCTGCATGGAGCAGTCGCGCTCGAACAGGTAGACGGCGTTGCGGTGCTGGTCGGCCAGCACCTGGATCTCGATGTGCCGAGGGTTCTGGAGGAACTTCTCCATGTACACCTCGGGGTTGTTGAAGGCCGCCGCCGCCTCGCTCTTGGTGGTCTGCACGGCGTGCAGCAACGCTGCCTCGGTGTGCACCACGCGCATGCCGCGCCCGCCGCCGCCCCCGGCGGCCTTGATGATGACCGGATAGCCGATGGACCGCGCGATGCGCTTGATCTCCGCCGGGTCGTCCGGCAGCGCGCCGTCCGAGCCCGGCACGGTCGGCACGCCGGCGCGGATCATGGCCTGCTTGGCCGAGACCTTGTCGCCCATCAGGCGGATCGACTCCGGCGTCGGGCCGATGAAGACGAAACCGCTCTTTTCCACCCGCTCGGCGAAGTCGGCGTTTTCGGACAGAAAGCCATAGCCGGGGTGGATGGCTTCGGCGTCGGTGACCTCGGCGGCCGAAATGATGGCCGGCATGCTGAGGTAGCTCTGGCTCGAGGGCGCCGGGCCGATGCACACCGCCTCGTCCGCCAGCTTGACGTACTTGGCTTCGCGATCGGCTTCGGAGTAGACGACGACGGCCTTGATGCCCATCTCGCGGCAGGCGCGCTGCACCCGCAGGGCGATCTCGCCGCGGTTGGCGATCAGAATCTTTTTGAACATGGCGGCGTCCTCACTCGAGGACGAACAGTGGCTGGCCGTATTCCACGGCCTGGCCGTTCTCGACCAAAATTTCCTTGATCACGCCCGCGCGATCGGCCTCGATTTCGTTGAGAATCTTCATCGCCTCGATGATGCACACCGGCTCGCCCTCCTTGACCGCCTGGCCGACCTCGACGAACGGCTTGGCGCCCGGGCTGGGGGCACGGTAGAAGGTTCCGACCATGGGCGATTTGATCACGTGTCCCTGGATCTCGGCGGGCGCCGGCGCGGCGACCGCCTCGGCGGGCACGGGCGCCGTCAGGGTGATGGGTGCGGCCGGAGCGGCTACCGCCGGCGCCGCCACCGGCATCATGACCGGTGCAGCCGGAGCGGCCTTGACGATGCGGACCTTGCCTTCGGCTTCGGTGATCTCAAGTTCGGAAACGTTCGATTCCGAGACCAGGTCGATGAGCGTCTTGAGTTTGCGCAGATCCATGGTGACTCCGTACTATGCACCGAACTTGTGTTGATCTTGCCGCGAACGTCGCGGAAAGAGCGCGAAATATACACGAGCCGATGCGCACCGCCCGCCCCGAGGACCGCCATGACCGATGACGACGGCGTCGCCACGATGGCCCTGCCGGGGCTGGCGCGCGCGCTGATCGCCGCGGGCGCGCTGTCCCAGCAACAGGCCGAAACCCTCTATGCCCGTGCCCAAAGTCACCAGACCGGCTTCATCACCGAACTGATCGGCAGCGCCCTCGTCTCACCGAGCGATCTGGCGCACACCATGTCGGTGGCGTTTGCCGCGCCGCTGATCGACCTGGACGCCATCGATCCGCAGCGGCTGCCGCACCACCTGCTCGACCCCAAAACCTGCCAGCAGTATCGCATCGTGCCGCTGGCCCGCCGTGGCAGCCGACTGTCGGTGGCGACGGCCGACCCATCGGATCTGCAGGCGGCGGAGAAAGTCAAGTTCGAGACGCAACTGGCCGTCGACTGGATCATCGCCGAGGTGGACAAGCTCGGCAAACTGGTCGAGACCTACACCGCCAGCGCCGGGCAGGTCATCGAGCAGATCGTCGGCCAGACCTTCGACTTCGAGGCTGAGGGCATCGAAATGACCTCGGCCGAGCCGGCGGACAAGGTGGCCGCCGAGGTCGAGGACGCCCCGATCGTCAAATTTCTGCAGAAGATGCTGCTCGACGCGTACACCATGCGCGCGTCGGACCTGCACTTCGAGCCCTACGAGCACCACTACCGCGTGCGGATGCGCATCGACGGCCAGTTGCGCGAGATCGCCACGCCGCCGGTGGCGATCAAGGACAAGCTGGCCTCGCGCATCAAGGTCATCTCCAAGCTCGACATCGCCGAGAAGCGCGTGCCGCAAGACGGGCGCATGAAGCTCAAGGTCGGCCCGGACAAGGTGATCGACTTTCGCGTCAGCACGCTGCCGACGCTGTTCGGCGAGAAGGTCGTCATCCGCATCCTGGACCCGAGCAGCGCGCAGATGGGCATCGACGCGCTCGGCTACGAGCCGGACGAGAAGGACAAACTGCTGGCGGCGATCAACCGCCCCTACGGCATGGTGCTGGTCACCGGTCCCACCGGTTCGGGCAAGACGGTGTCGCTGTACAGCTGCCTGAACCTGCTCAACCAGCCCGGCGTCAACATCTCCACCGCCGAGGACCCGGCCGAGATCAACCTGCCCGGCGTCAACCAGGTCAACGTCAACGAGAAGGCCGGCCTGACCTTCGCCGCGGCGCTGCGCGCCTTTCTGCGCCAGGACCCGGACATCATCATGGTCGGCGAAATCCGCGACTTGGAGACTGCCGACATCGCCATCAAGGCCGCGCAGACCGGCCACCTGGTGCTGTCGACCCTGCACACCAACGACGCGCCCTCGACGCTGACGCGCCTGGTCAATATGGGCGTGGCGCCGTTCAACATCGCCGCCAGCGTCAACCTGATCACCGCCCAGCGGCTGGCACGGCGCCTGTGCCCCAAGTGCAAGGTGCCGCACCACGATCTGCCACGCCGGGCGCTGCTGGACGCCGGCTTCACTGAGCAGGATCTGGAGGGCGACTGGCAGCCGTACAAACCGGTGGGCTGCTCCGCCTGCCACGACGGCTACAAGGGGCGTGTCGGCATTTATCAGGTGATGCCCGTCAGCGAGGCGATCCAGCAGCTGATCCTGCGCGGCGCCAGCGCGCTGGAGATCGCCGAGCAGGCCCGCCGCGAGGGCGTGCGCACGCTGCGCGAAAGCGGCCTGCGCAAGGTTAAGATGGGCATCACGTCGTTGGAGGAGGTTCTGTCGGCCACCAACGACTGACGGCTCCAGTCGCCCGCGCCCGTTCATCGCCGACATCCACAGAGGGATCGCCCATGGCCACCGCAACCCCCGCCGCCCGGGACCACGTGTTCGAGTGGGAGGGCAAGGACCGCCACGGCAAGACCGTTAAGGGCGAACTGCGCGCCGCCGGCGAGGCGCAGGTGCAGGCGCAGCTGCGCCGCCAGGGCATCGTGGTGCAGAAGGTGCGCCGCAAGCGCTTCGCCTCGGCCAAACGCATCAAGCCCAAGGACATCGCCATCTTTACGCGCCAGCTGGCCACAATGATGAAGGCCGGCGTGCCGCTGCTGCAGGCGTTCGACATCGTCGGCCGCGGTAACCCCAACCCGAGCGTGGCGCGGCTGCTGTACGAGATCCGCACCGACGTCGAGACCGGCACCTCGCTGTCGGCGGCGTTCCGCAAGCACCCGGCCTACTTCAATTCGCTGTACTGCAACCTGGTGGAGGCGGGTGAGGCGGCCGGTATCCTGGAGGACATCCTCGACCGCCTGTCCACCTACCTGGAAAAGACCGAGGCCATCAAGGGCAAGGTCAGGTCGGCGCTGATGTACCCGACCGCGGTGCTGGTGGTGGCCTTCATCGTTGTCTCGGTGATCATGATCTTCGTGGTGCCGGCGTTCAAGGAGGTGTTCACCTCGTTCGGCGCCGACCTGCCGGCGCCGACGCTGGCGGTCATCGCCATGAGCGAATTCTTCGTCGCCTACTGGTGGCTGATCTTCGGCGCGCTGGGCGGCGGGCTTTACTTCTTCTTTCAGGCCTGGAAGCGCAGCGAGAAGGTGCAGCGCTTCATGGACCGGCTGCTGCTGCGGCTGCCGATCTTCGGCCAGTTGGTCGAGAAGTCCGTCGTCGCGCGCTGGACGCGCACGCTGTCGACGATGTTCGCCGCCGGCGTGCCGCTGGTGGACGCGCTCGTTTCGGTCGGCGGCGCGGCCGGCAACTCGGTCTACGCCGATGCCACCGCCAAGATCCAGCAGGAAGTCGCCACCGGCACGGCGCTGACACAGGCCATGAACAACACCGGCATCTTTCCGTCGATGGTGCTGCAAATGTGCGCGATCGGCGAGGAATCCGGCTCGATCGACCACATGCTCGGCAAGGCGGCCGACTTCTATGAGCAGGAGGTCGACGACATGGTGGCCGGTCTGTCCAGCCTCATGGAGCCGATCATCATCGTCATCCTGGGCACCATCATCGGCGGCATCGTGGTGGCAATGTACCTGCCGATCTTCAAGCTGGGCGCGGTGGTGTGAGCATGCCCGTGTCGGGGCCGGGCACAGGGGGGCCTGTGGAGATGCACCGAGCGGCCGCACTGGTCGTCGATGGCAATCCCACCACCCGTATGACGCTGGCGGGGCAGCTGCGGGGCTTTGGCTTCATCTCCATCAGCCAAGCCAGCCGCATCGCCGATGCGCGGCGCGAGATCGAGCGCCACGCCTTCGACCTCGTGGTCTGCAGCGACGCCTTCCCGCGCGGCGGCTCCGGCCAGGCGCTGCTGGACGACCTGCGCCGCAGCGGGCTGCTGCCGTTTGGCACGGTGTTCATCCTCATCACCGACGAGGCCACCTACCTGAAAGTCGCCGAAGCGGCCGAGTCGTCGGTGGACAGCTATATCGTGCGGCCCTACTCCGCCGGCAGCCTGTACGACCGCATCGAACAGGCGCAACGGCGCAAGGCGGCGCTGTGGGACATCCACCGCGCGCTGGAAGAAGGCCGATACGACGACGCCGTCGAGCTATGCCTGCAGCGTTTTGCGGCGCGAGGGCCACAGTGGTTGTCGGCCGCGCGCTGGGGGGCAGAGATTTTGCTGCGTCTGGGCCGCTTTGGCCAAGCGCAGGCCCTGTTCCAATCCATCTGGGACACCGAACCCCACCCCTGGGCCCTGCTGGGCGTGGCGCGCTGCCAGCTCGACAGCGGGGCCACCGCAGCGGCACTGGACACCCTGCGCCATTTAATCGAAACCGCCCCCGACTACCCCGACGCCTATGACGTGCTCGGGCGGGCGCAGATGGAGCTGGGGCAGTTCGAGGACGCGCTCGACAGCCAGAGCAAGGCGCTGGAGGCCACCCCCATGGCCATCGGCCGCCAACAGCGGCTGGGCATGCTGGCGTTTCTTGTGGGCAACCGGGACAAGGCCATCGAACTGCTGCAGCGCGCCTCCTACCTGGGGCTCGACTCCAAGATGTTCGACGCCGAGAGCCTGGTGCTGTTGGCCATCGCCGCCTTCGAGCGCCGCGACCCGGCGGAGCTGGAGCGCCATCACGGCGAGCTGCGCAAGCGCGCCCTGGCCAACCCCGACGACGCGCGGCTGCAGCGCTTCGTGCAACTGGTCGATCTGCTGGCCCATGCCAACGAGCAGAGCGCAGACGCCATCGCGCCCGCCCTGATGGCCATCGGCGAGACCGTCGTCGCTCCCGACTTCGACATGGAGGCCGCCTGCAACCTGCTGGCCGTGCTCGCTGCCCTGGCGCGGCACACGGCCCTGCCCGACCAAGAGGCCCTGGTCACCCGGCTGGGCCTGCGCTTTGCCACCTCCAAGGCCATGGGCGAGCTGCTCGCCAACGCCGCCAGCCACCACACCCGGTATGCCGAACGCCTGCGCGAGTGCGAAGCCGCCATGGTGCAGCGCATCGAGCAGGCGCTGCGCCGCGCCAGCCAGGGCGAGCCAGTGCTGGCGCTGGCGGAGCTGTACGCCGTGGCACAGGAGAGCATCAACGCCCGGGCGGTGGAGGCCGCCTGGCTGATGTTGCAGCGCTACGACAGCGACATCCCCAACGCCGACAGCTGGCGCACCCGGGTGGCCGCCTTGCGCCAGGCGTATGGGACGGCGCGCAACCGCCCCGCCTTGGGCGACCCGCGGCTGCGCCCCTCGGGGGGCGTCAATCTGGGCCCCATGGACCGCGCCGCGCCCCCCGCCATCCCCCCTGGGCATGCCGATAATCCCGCGCCATGAGCCTGATGGATCTGTACGGGGCCACGGCGCTGGTCATCGATGGCAATCCCACGTCGCGCTCCATCCTGGTGTCCCAACTGCGCGAGATGGGCGCTCGCACGGTGGCGCAAAGCCCTCGCATCACCGACGCGCGCCGCCAGCTCGAGTTTCGCACCTTCGACGTCGTGGTGTGCGAGCAGCATTTTCCCAACGACAGGGGAACGGGCCAGGCGCTGCTGGACGATCTGCGCCGCGCCGGGCTGCTGCCCTTCGCCACCGTGTTCATCATGGTGACGGCCGAGGCAGCCTACTCCAAGGTCGCCGAGGCGGCCGAGTCCGCGCTCGACTCGTACCTGCTCAAACCCTTCACCGCCAGCCAGTTGGCACAGCGCATTGGCCAGGCGCGGCACCGCAAGACGGTGCTCAAGGACATTTTCGAGGCCGTCGAGGGCGGGCGATATGAGCGCGCGGCCGAGTTGTGCCTGCGGCGCTTTCAGCAGCGTGACGACTACTGGCTGTACGCGGCGCGAGTGGGCGCCGAGTTGCTGCTGCGACTGGAGCGCTACGACGAGGCTCAGCGCCTGTACGAAGCGGTGGTCGAGGCCAAGGCCATGCCCTGGGCCAAGCTGGGTGTGGCGCGCGCGCAGCTCGAGGCCGGTCAGTCGCATAAGGCCAGCCAGACTCTGGAGAGCCTAATCAACGGCGAGCCCGGCTACGCCGACGCCTACGACGTCATGGGGCGCGCCCAGATCGAGCTGGGCAACTTCGACGCCGCCTTGGCCGCCTACCGCATGGCCACCGAGCTGACGCCCTCGTCCATCAGCCGGCTGCAGCGCCACGGCATGCTGGCGCACTACTGCGGCCAGAGTGCGCTGGCCGAGGAGTTGCTGGCGCGCTCGGTCCGGCTGGGGCTGGACTCCAAGATGTTCGATGCGCAGTCGCTGGTGCTGCTGGGCTTCATGCGCTTCGAGGCCGGGGACCGCAAAGCCCTGCAACGCTACCTGGACGACGCCCTGCGCATGGTGGAGCGCCACCCCAAATCGCTGCGGCTACGGCGGCTCGCCCAGGTGCTCGAAATCGCCCTGCTGCTGCACGATGCGCAGGTGGCGCGGGTACTCAGCGAGGTGCGCGCGATGATGGCCACCATCACCGAGGCGGACTTCGACTTCGAGGCCGCCTGCAACCTGACCACGCTGCTCGCCTACCTGGCCCAGCGCGCCATCCAGATCGACGAGGTCGAGGAACGCCTGTCCGTGCTGGGGCGGCGCTTTTGCACCTCCAAGGCCTTGACGGCGCTGCTGGCGCAAGCTGCCAACGCCCACCCCCCGTATGCCGAGCGGCTGTCCACCCTACACAACGAGGTGCTGGGCATCGTGGAACACGCCATGCGCCAGAGTCTGGCCGGCAATCCGCGCGCGGCCGTGCTTGAGTTGATCGAGCAAGGGCGCGCCACCTGCAACGCCAAAGTCATCGAATCCGCCTGGGGCGTGCTCAAACGCTATGAATCACGCATCGACGACGCCGCAGCACTGGCCGAAGTCATCCAACCGCTGCGCGAGCGCTACCAGTCCTACGCCAACAAACCCGTCATCGGCGACAAGGCCGCCCGGCAGGCCGGTGGGGTGAGCCTGCGGGTCATGGACGTCAAAACGGTGGAAGGCTGATTCCGCGCTTCAGGGCGATGAGGCGCCTTCACCCCCGGCGCGCAGCCACGCCGCGATCAGGGCGCTCTCGTCCTCCGTCATTCCGGTCGCGTTGTTGAGCGGCATCTGGCGCGTGACGACCACCTGCTGATAGACGGCCTGCGCATGCTGCGCCAGCGCCGGCGCGGAGTCCAACCGAACATTCTTGGACGCCAGCGCCTCGCCGTGGCACGTCACGCAGCGCTGCTGCACCACCGCCATAACCTGGGCCGCATCGGGGGGGACCGCCGTGGCCCCCGAACTGGCGGGAGTTGCCGGCCGCAGCCAGACAACGACTGCGCCGATCACCGCCACGCCCACCGCCGCATACGGCCACGGGTGCGCATTGCGCCCCAGGTGGAAGCCGTGGCGGAGCACGAAAAACTGGCGAATCGCCGCGCCCGCGGCCATCAGCGCCAGCAGCACCAGCGCATTGGATGCGTGCCCGTACAGAAAGCTGTAATGGTTGCTCAGCATCGCAAACACCACCGGCAGCGTGAAATAGGTGTTGTGCACGCTGCGCTGCTTGCCGCGCTGGCCATGCGCCGGATCGGGCGCCTGACCCGCGCGCAAAGCCGCCACGACCTTGCGCTGGCCGGGGATGATCCAGAACAGCACATTGGCACTCATGGCCGCCGCCAGCATCGCCCCGACGATCAAAACGCGGCGCGCCCCGCAAACCACTGGCACGCCAGCCACGCGGCCACCGCCACCAAGGCCACGACCGCCCACCCCACCTTGCGGTCGCCCCCCGGCGTCTGGCCCCAGAGGCGGCAAATGCCGTCGTACAGCACCCAAAACACCACCAGAAACCCGAGCGCGGCCGCACCGGCCATCCACGGTGCCGGCCACGCATACACCCGCGGATCGACCAGATAGACATCGGCCTGCCACAGGTAGGACACGGCAAACAGGGCAAAGCCGCTGAGCCAGGTTGTGTAGCTCTCCCAATAGAACCAGTGCAATCGGGGCGGCAGACTGGGCGGCGCCACCGCATACTTGACCGGGTGGTAGAACCCGCCGCCGTGCACCGCCCACAACTCACCCGAGGCCCCGTCGCGGAGCAGCCGCTCGTCCGCCGGCGGCGTCAGGCTGCTGTCCAGAAAGACGAAGTAAAACGACGACCCAATCCACGCGATGGCCGCGATCACATGCAGCCAGCGCAACAAAAAATTGGCCCAGTCCAGCAGATAGGCATCCACCGTGCGCTCCATGCGCGTCGCGCGCAGGCGTTGTACAGCCCCCACCACCGCGGGCGCTGTGGGAGCCCCTGGCCGCGACCCGCACACGCACCGCCCCACCCGGACGGCGCACGCGCCCTTGCGCCGCTGCGACCCATCCGACGTGTATACAGTTTTGGTCGGTGGCGGCACCCCGTGCAGCCATCGGCATGGAGCGGCACGGTTTTCGGTATAATGGGTACTTCGCGGGCCGATAGCTCAGCTGGGAGAGCGCTGCGTTCGCAATGCAGAGGTCGGGAGTTCGATCCTCCTTCGGTCCACCATATTTTTGGCGAGCCCACTCCAAGGCTCGCCTTTTTGTATTTGGCGTTACCCCAGGCACTGTGCGGCTTTTCGCCACTCTCCGTGCGCCAGTCTGGCGTCGTTTCAGGTCACTGGGGGCGTTTTGTTGATGCACCGTACAAACTGCGCCAGTGTTCACGCCGAACATTGAGCCACTGAGCCGAAGGATAAAATGCCGACGACAAGAATAGCCTTCGGTGGTGCCCATGCACTGGTATCTCGTCCACACCAAGCCCAAGCAGGAAATGTGCGCCCTGGAAAACCTCCAGCGCCAGGGCTACCAGTGCTATCTGCCCACCCGCCCGTCCGAAAAGCTCCGTCAGGGCGCGCTGACGGTCCTGGACGAGCCCCTGTTCCCGCGTTACCTGTTCATCTGCCTGGGCCTGGGCGATTCGGCCTTGAGCTGGGCGCCCATCCGTTCGACCAAGGGCGTCAGCCGGCTGGTCAGCTTCGGTGCCGAACCGGCGCGGGTGGATGAGGGCCTGATCGAACTGCTGCGAACTCAGGAAGCATCGGTTCGGACCGAACCCGAGCGCCTGTTCAAGCCGGGCGAGCGCGTGCGCCTGACCGAAGCGCCGTTCGCCGGCATCGAAGGCATCTACCAAATGGCCGATGGCGAGCGCCGCGTCATGGTGTTGATCGAACTCCTCTCCAAAGAAGTCCGGGTGCGGGTCGCACCTGCCCATCTGCGCAAGGTCGGCTGAAGTTCGTGCGAAACACTCCTCAACGTCGTGACGGTGTGGCA
>NZ_DAISXZ010000039.1:0-21314 GCF_036825565.1 Tepidimonas sp.
GTGCAGCCCGGGGTGACGCGCAAGCAGCTCAACGAGGCCATCAAACACCTGGGGCGTTCATGGGCTCTCCGGGGGCGGGCGGACGGCGCCAAGCGGGTTTCCGATAATGCCGGGATTATCGGCTTGGCCGTGCAAGAAGGGACAACAGCCATGGGCAATCGACTCACGCAAATCGCCACCCGCACCGGCGACGGGGGAACCACGGGGCTGGGCAACAACCAGCGCGTCAGCAAAAACAGCCTGCGCGTGCACGCCATGGGGGATGTGGACGAGCTCAACTCCCACATTGGCCTGTTGCTGTGCGAGGACATGCCGGCCGATGTGCGCGCGGTGCTGGTGGAGATCCAGCACCAGCTCTTCAACCTGGGCGGCGAGCTGAGCGTGCCGGGCTTCGAGCTGCTCAAGCCCGAGGCGGTGCTCGCCCTGGACGAGGCGCTGGAGCACTACAACGCCCAACTGCCGCGGCTGCAGGAGTTCATCCTGCCCGCGGGGACCCGTGCCGCCGCGCAGGCGCATGTGTGCCGCACCGTCGCCCGCCGCGCCGAGCGCAGCGTGGTCGCCCTGGGGCAGGAGGAGGCCATTCACGACGCGCCGCGGCAGTACCTCAACCGCCTGAGCGATCTGATGTTCGTGCTGGCGCGGGTGCTCAACCGCATGCATGGGGGCGACGACGTGTACTGGAAGAGCGAGCGGCTGCGGCGCGGGGAGCCGGGCTGACAGGCCGTGTTCACGCTAGCATGATGCTCGGGTTGAGCACGCGCAGCGCCTGACCGAACACCGCGTCGTCGAGCCTTGCCAGCGGGTGGGGCGGGCCGCGCGCACGCCCGGGTTGTTCCCCCAAGCCTTGATCGACGGCACCGCTTCCGTCATCGCGTGTTTCCAGGGAGTTTATACAGTGTCCAGTGTCGGGACCATAGAACCAACCCCAGGGGGTTCAAGCGCCCCATGCTTTGCGGCGAAAGGGCGCGTGTCGGAATTTTTCCGACAAAGGGCACGACGGAGGCCGACACGTCGAACAGACACCTTCGGATTCAAGCAGAGGTGGCGGGTTTTCACAATCCTTTTCAACGAACCGACGCTTTTCGGGCTGTGTTAAACCCCCTGGCCCGGGGCGCGCAAACCGACGAAAAGGAGTGCTGCCATGACCGCCACCGCCGCCCTGAACGAGACCGACCGCGAGCAACTGCTGGCCGAGATCCGCGAGGCCAACCTGACCTACCTGATGCTCGCGCAGCGCCTGATTCGCGCCGACAAGGCCGAAGCCACCTTCCGCCTGGGCTTGAGCGAGGAATCGGCCGGTCTGCTCGCCGCTCTGTCGCCGGCGCAGATCGTCAAGCTGGCCAGCCACAACACGCTGTTGTGCCGCTTCCAGGCCGACGACGACATGGTCTGGAAGCTGCTGACCAGCAGCCACGCCCCCCAGCGATCGGTGGGCGAGGCCGCGCAGCGCCTGCACGCCAGCATCCTGATGGCCGGCCGCCTCGCCAACGTCTGACCGCTGCCCGCTCACGCCCTAGACCCACTCGCCCGCCCGGAGTCCCGCCATGACCACCGCCGTCCGCAAGTCGCCCGCCCGCAGCATCGTCCACGAAAGCCGCGACATCGAGCGCGCCGTCGCCCTCATCGGTCTGGGCGCACGCCTGCAGGTGCTGGAGAGCGAGACGAACCTGTCGTACGAGAAGCTGCTGCGGCTGTACAAGGAGGTCACCGGTCGTTCTCCAAGCAAGGGGCAGCTGCCGTTTTCCACGGACTGGTTTTTGGCCTGGCAGCCCAACATCCACGCCTCGCTGTTCGAGAACATCCGCCAGTCGCTGCTCAAGACCGTGGCGCTGGAGGACATCGACGCCATCATGAAGGCCTACCGCCTGTACGAGGAGCAGATGCAGGTCTGCGGCATCGAGCCGCTGCTGAGCTTCACCCGCGCCTGGCGGCTGAGCCGGTTCATGGACGCGGGCATGCTGGTGCGCACGCGCTGCACCTGCTGCGGCGGGCACTTCGTCGCCGATCCCTACGTCAACGCCCGCCACTATGTGTGCGGCCTGTGCAAGCCGCCGGCGCGTGCCGGCAAGGGCCGCGCCGAAGGGGCGCTGCGCGTCGGCGCCTGACGCCCCGCGGGCCGGCGCTACCATCGCGGGCATGTCCCGCTCCCGTTCCGCGGCGGCGCCGGCCGCGTCCGCTTTGCCCGCTCCCGGTGCGCTGCAGGCGCGCATCGAGTCCTTCGCGCGCCTGGAGCGTGTCCACGCGGGCTCGCTGATCATCTCGGTCTTTGGCGACGCGGTGCTGCCGCGCGGCGCGCGCCTGTGGCTGGGCAGCCTGATCCAGTTGCTGGAGCCGCTGGGCATCAACGAGCGCCTGGTGCGCACGGCCGTCTACCGGCTGGTGCAGGACGGCTGGCTGGTCAACCAAGCCTGCGGCCGGCGCACCGACTACATGCTCACCGCCGCCGGGCGCGCCCGCTTCGAGGAAGCCTCGCGCCAGATTTATGCCGCGCGCGCCCCGCGCTGGGACCTGCACTGGCGGCTGCTGCTGGTCACCGGTGCGCTGTCGCCGCGCGACCGCGAGCGCCTGCGCCGGTCGCTGTTCTGGCAGGGCTATGGCGAACTGCCCGGGGGTATCTTCGTCCACCCCAGCGCCGACGTGGGTGCGACCTTCGAGGCCTTGCAGGCCGACGGGCTGGGCGAACGCCGCGCCGACCTGTTGCCCCTGCGCGCCGAGCGCCTGCCCCTGCGCGGCACCGCCCCCGACCGCGACCTGGTCCGCCAAGCGTGGAATCTGGAGGCGCTGGCGGGCGAGTACGCGATCTTCGTGGCGCGGTATGCCCCGCTGGTGACGGAGCTGGAGGCGCACGGCCCCCCTGCGCCCGCGCCGGCGTTTCTGGGGCGCACGCTGCTCATCCACGACTGGCGGCGCCTGCTGCTGCGCGACCCCCAGTTGCCGGAGGAACTGCTGCCGCGCGACTGGCCGGGCGAGCGCGCGCGCCACGTCTGCCGGCGCCTGTACCGGCTGCTGCTCGCCCCGGCCGAGCAGCACCTGGACGAGCGGCTGCACCTGGCCGACGGCCACGTGCCGGGCGCGGCCAACTGGCTGTGGCAGCGCTTCGAGTCCCTGGAGGATGAGTGCTCCCTGGGCGCGCCGCGTTTGGCGTGAGGGCGTGACCGCACCGCGGGGTCGGCCGCAGGGTTCTGAAAACCGCAGGGTTTCGGGTAAACCCTGGTGCGCACCGGGCCGGCTTTCATTGATACTGAACTGCAAATAAACACTGCAATCTTTGTATCACGATGAGCGCCGACGCCGCCCCTCCCCCCACCGACCCGCAGGCCCTGGCCGAAGCGGTCGGTGCCGCCATGTGGGTCCGCGACCACGCCACCCAGGCGCTGGGTATGCACCTGGACGCCATTGCGCCGGGCCGGGCCGTGCTGTCCATGCCCGTGCGGCGCGATATGGTCAACGGCCACGCCATCTGCCACGGCGGCCTGATCTTCACGCTGGCCGATAGCGCCTTTGCCTACGCCTGCAACAGCTACAACCACAACACGGTGGCGTCGGCCTGCCACATCGACTTTCTGGCGCCGGCGCGCGAGGGCGACGTGCTGGAGGCCGAGGCCGTCGAGCGCTCGCTGGCGGGCCGCACGGGGGTGTACGACATCACCGTGCGCGTGCGGGGCGGGCGCACGGTGGCCCTGTTCCGCGGCAAAAGCTACCGGCTCAGCGGCGAGGTGATCGCCGGGCTGGCCCAGGCGGCCGACGGTGCCGCACCCCGCTCGCGCTGATGTGGCGTGGCCTTTTCCCGAGACTTCCCCCCCCTGGAGACCCCGATGCCCGTCAAAACCCCGCGCCCCGGCGATCTGGAGCCGATCGAGACCGCCAGCCGTGACGAGGTGGCGGCGCTGCAGCTCGAGCGCCTGAAGTGGAGCGTGCGCCACGCCTACGAGAACGTGCCGCACTACCGCGCCAAGTTCGACGCCGCCGGGGCTCACCCGGACGACCTGAAGACGCTGGCGGACCTGGCCAAGTTTCCGTTCACCACCAAGGCCGATCTGCGCGACAACTACCCGTTCGGGATGTTTGCCGTGCCGCGTGAACGCGTGGCCCGTGTTCACGCCTCGTCGGGCACCACGGGCAAACCCACCGTGGTGGGCTACACCCTGCGCGACATCGACACCTGGGCCAACCTCGTGGCGCGCTCCATCCGCGCCGCCGGCGGCCGCCCAGGCGACATCGTGCACGTGGCCTACGGCTACGGGCTGTTCACTGGTGGGCTGGGAGCGCACTACGGTGCCGAGCGGCTGGGCTGCACCGTCATCCCCATGTCCGGTGGCCAGACCGAAAAGCAAGTCCAGCTCATCATGGACTTCAAGCCCGACATCATCATGGTCACGCCCTCGTACTCGCTGGTGATCGCCGAGGAGTTCGAGCGTCTGGGCATCGCGCCGGAGCAGATTTCGCTCAAGGTGGGCATCTTCGGTGCCGAGCCCTGGGGCGAGGGCATGCGCGCCGAGATCGAACGCAAGCTCGGGCTGGACGCGGTGGACATTTACGGCCTGTCCGAGGTGATGGGCCCGGGCGTGGCCAACGAGTGCATCGAGAGCAAGGACGGCCCGGTGATCTGGGAGGACCACTTCTACCCCGAGATCATCGACCCCGACACCGGCGAAGTCCTGCCCGATGGCGAGGAGGGTGAGCTGGTCTTCACCTCGCTGTCCAAGGAGGCGATGCCCATCATCCGCTACCGCACGCGCGACCGCACGCGGCTGCTGCCGCCCACGTCGCGTGCCTTCCGCCGCATGGGCCGCATCACAGGCCGCACCGACGACATGCTGATCCTGCGCGGCGTCAACGTCTTTCCGACGCAGATCGAGGAGCAGATCCTGCGCGATGCGCAGCTGTCGGGCAACTACCTGCTGGTGCTGACGCGCGACGGCCATCTGGACCAGCTGGAGGTGCGCTGCGAGCTGCAGCGCCACCTGAGCGGGCGCCTTTCCGATGCCGAGCGTGCCGCGATCGGCCGCGAGTTGCAGCACCGCATCAAGACCTTCATCGGCGTCAGCACCCGCGTGACGGTGCTCGACGCCGACGCACTGCCGCGCACCCAGACCGGCAAGGCCAAGCGGGTCCAGGACGACCGCCCCCGCACCGCCTGACGCCGCTGCCCTTTCCGCCACCGGAGACCCACCATGTACACCCAAGCGCTGAGCATCCCCGACCCCGCCGGCAAGGTCCAACCGATCCAGTCCGACGAGCCGGCCGACAAGCTGGACGCCTTCCAGGCGCGCATCGACGCGGACGGCCGCATCGAGCCGCAGGACTGGATGCCCGAGGCCTACCGCAAGACCCTGGTACGCCAAATCAGCCAGCATGCGCACAGCGAGGTGGTGGGCATGCTGCCGGAGGGCAACTGGATTACGCGCGCGCCCAGCCTCAAGCGCAAGGCCATCCTGCTGGCCAAGGTGCAGGACGAGGGCGGCCACGGCCTGTACCTGTACTCGGCGGCCGAGACGCTGGGGGTCAGCCGCGCCGAGCTGATCGAGCAGCTTCTCACGGGCCGCGCCAAGTACAGCTCGATCTTCAATTACCCGACCCTCAACTGGGCCGACGTCGGCGTCATCGGCTGGCTGGTGGACGGCGCGGCGATCATGAACCAGATCCCGCTGTGCCGCTGCAGCTACGGGCCATACGCGCGCGCGATGATCCGCATCTGCAAGGAAGAAAGCTTCCACCAGCGTCAGGGCTACGAGCTGCTGCTGACGATGATGCGCGGCACCGACGAGCAACGCCGCATGGTGCAGGACGCCGTCAACCGCTGGTGGTGGAAGTGCCTGGCGATGTTCGGTCCGCCCGACAGCGCCAGCGTGCACAGCGAGCAGAGTATGCGCTGGGGCATCAAGCGCATCAGCAACGATGAGCTGCGCCAGAAGTTCGTCGACGCCACCGTGCCGCAGGCGGAGGTGCTGGGCGTGACGCTGCCGGACCCGAAGCTGAAGTGGAACCCCGAGCGTGGCCACTACGACTTTGGCGAGATCGACTGGGAAGAGTTCTGGCAGACCGTCAACGGCCACGGTCCCTGCAACAAGGAGCGCCTGGCCACCCGCGTCAAGGCGCACCAGGACGGTGCCTGGGTGCGCGAAGGTGCCCTGGCCCACGCCCGCAAGCGCCGCGAGCGCGATCTGAAGGCCGCCGCCTGAGCGTCGGCAGCCCGTCATCGACCCGAGCGACCCAAGGAGTCCCCCGATGAGTCAACCCGTCACCCCCGCGAGCGCGGATGCGTCCGCCAAAGCCACCCCGGCCCTAAAAGACTGGCCGCTGTGGGAAGTCTTTGTGCGCAGCAAGCAGGGCCTGGAGCACAAGCACTGCGGCAGCCTGCACGCCGCCGACGCCGAGCACGCCCTGCAGATGGCGCGCGACATCTACACCCGGCGCCAGGAAGGCGTCAGCATCTGGGTCGTGCCCTCCGCGGCGATCGTTGCCAGCCGGCCCGCGGACAAGGGTGAGTTCTTCGAGCCCTCGGCCGACAAGATCTACCGCCACCCGACCTTCTACGAAATCCCCGAAGAAGTGGGACACATGTGATGGATACCGTGGCCACCGACACGACCGTGCTGGTCGACTATCTGCTGCACCTGGGCGACAACGCCCTGGTGCTGGGCCAACGCAACAGCCAGTGGTGCGGCGTGGGGCCGGTGCTGGAGGAGGACTTGGCGCTGGCCAACCAGACGCTGGACCTGATCGGCCAGGCCCGCCTGCTGTACCAGGAGGCGGCGCGGCTGCAGGGCGGCGATGCCACCGAGGACAGCTATGCCTACTGGCGTGACGCGCATCAGTTCCGCAACTACGTGCTGCTGGAGCTGCCGGCCAGTCTGCCGCGCGTCGGCTATGCGCAGGGCGACATGGATTGGGGCGTGACGCTGGCGCGCAACTTCCTGTACAGCGCGCTGATGGTGCCGCTGTGGGACGCGCTGCAGGCCAGCCGCCACGAGCCGCTGGCCGCGATCGCTGCCAAGTCGCTCAAGGAGGCGCGCTACCACCTGCGCCACGCCAGCGACTGGGTGGTGCGGCTAGGCGACGGCTCCGACACCTCACACGCGCGCATGCAGGCCGCCTTCGACCACCTGATGCCGTACACGCAGGAGTTCTGGACACCGAGCGACTTCGAGCGCGCGGCGGTGGAAGCCGGCATCGGCGTGGACGTGGCCGGTTTGCGTGACGTCTGGCGCGCCACGGTCTCCGCCACCCTGCAAGAGGCCACGCTGCGCGACCCTTCCGATCAGGGGTATGTGCCCCAGGGCAAAAACGGCCTGCACTCCGAGCACCTGAGCTACCTGCTGGGCGAGATGCAGTCGGTCGCGCGGGCCCATCCTGGCGCGGTTTGGTGAATCCGGTCCCGGCCATGTCCACCGCCGCCGCCCTGCCCGTGACCGCCGAATCGATTGCGCGCGTGCGCGCCGCCCTCGATGGCCTGACGGACCCGGAGATCCCCGTCGTCACCCTGGCGGAGATGGGCATCCTGCGCGATGTGCGTCCCGCCGCCGACGATCCGGCGCTGGTCGAGGTGGTCATCACACCCACCTACAGCGGCTGCCCGGCCATGGGGCAGATCGAGGACGACGTGCGCGCCACCCTGCAGCGGCTGGGTGTGCCGGGCCGCGTGACCACGCAGCTCGCCCCCGCCTGGACCACGGACTGGATGACCGGGGTGGCGCGCGACAAGCTGCGCGCCTACGGCATCGCCCCGCCGGGCCGCTGCAGCGCCGAGGGCACCGGTCCCGGCGAGCGCATCGTGCGCTTCGTGCCGCGCGCGCCCGAGCCGGTCGCCTGCCCGCGCTGCGGCTCCACCCACACCCGCGAGGTGTCGCACTTCGGCTCCACCGCCTGCAAAGCGCTGTGGCAGTGTCTGGACTGCCGCGAGCCGTTCGACCACTTCAAGCCCCATTGACCACCCACCGACCGTCGAGGGTTCCATGAGCGTTCCCCATTTCCACGAACTCACCGTCAAGCGCATCAGCCCCGAAGCCGCCGGCTCCGTGGCCGTCACCTTCGACATCCCGGGCCCGCTGCGCGATACCTTCCGCTTCGAGCCCGGGCAGTACCTGACCCTGCGCACCCGGCTGGACGGGCAGGAGCTGCGCCGCAACTACTCCATCTGCAGCCCGCGCTCGCGCCTGGAGCGCCAAGGCGAGCTGGAGGTCGGCATCCGGCCTGTCCAGGGCGGCCGCTTTTCCAACTGGGCGTCCACCGCGCTGCGGCCCGGCCAGCGGCTGGAGGTGATGCCGCCGGAGGGGCGCTTCACGGTGCAGCGCCCGCGCGCCCTGCACCGCGTGGGCTTTGCCGCCGGCTCGGGCATCACGCCCATCTTGTCCATCGCCGCCAGCACGCTGGAGGAGCAGCCCGAGTCCAAGTTCACCCTGGTCTACGGCAACCGGCGCACGGCGACCATCATGTTCAACGAGGCGCTGCAGGACCTCAAGGACCGCTACCCGGACCGCTTCACGATGATCCATGTGCTGTCGCGCCAGGCGCAGGAAGTGGATCTGCTGCAGGGCCGACTGGACGAGGCCAAGGTACGCGCCATCATGGGTGCGCTGCTGCCGCCGGCCAGCATGGACGAGGTGTTCATCTGCGGGCCGGAGGCCATGATCCAGGCCACCGAGCAGGCGCTGCTGGCCGCGGGCGTGCCCGCCCAGCGCATCCGCACCGAGCGCTTTACCACCGGTGCCGCGCAGGCCGCCAAGGTGCAGGCCGACGTCGATGCCGCGGGCGAGCGCCGGCCGGCGCAGGCCGCCGCCCAGGCCATCGTGGTGCTGGACGGCAAGCAGCACGAGGTGCCCATCGGCGTCGGCGAAGCGGTGCTGGATGCGGCGCTGGAGGCCGGGCTGGACCTGCCCTACTCCTGCAAGGGCGGGGTGTGCAGCACCTGCCGTGCCAAGGTGTTGGAAGGCCGCGTGACGATGGATCGCAACTTTAGCCTGACCGACGACGAGGTGGCGCGCGGCTTCGTGCTCACCTGCCAATCGCACCCGGTGACCGAGCGCCTGGTGCTCAGTTTCGATGAGCGTTGACATGCACGATAGTGCATGCTACAACGAGCAACCGCTGACAGGTCCGCCCCGCCGGCCGATTTCCCCACTCACCAGAGGAGACTTTTCATGACCCTGCGCAAACGCTTGCTCGCTTTGGTCGCCGTCGCCGGCCTGACCGGGGCCGCCTGGGCCGACATCACGGTCGGCATAACCGTCTCGGCCACCGGGCCCGCGGCCTCGCTCGGCATTCCGGAGAAGAACACCGTCTCCCTTATGCCCAAGACCATCGGCGGAGAGAAGGTCAACTACATCGTGCTCGACGACGCCAGTGACACCACCGCGGCCGTCACCAACACGCGCAAGCTGATCAGCGAGAACAAGGTCGACATCGTCATCGGCTCCACCACCACGCCCAACTCGCTGGCCATGATCGACGTCGTGGCCGAGGCGCAGGTGCCCATGATCTCCATGGCCGCCTCGGCGCGCATCGTCGAGCCGGTGGACGCCAAGAAGCGCTGGGTGTTCAAGACGCCGCAGAACGACATCCTGATGGCCATGGCGATCGCCACCCACATGGCCGACAACGGGGTGCGCAGCGTAGCCTTTATTGGCTTTGCCGATGCCTACGGCGAAGGCTGGTACCAGGAGTTCGTCAAGGCCGCCGGCCTCAAGAAGCTGCAAATCGTGGCCAACGAGCGCTACAACCGCGCCGACACTTCGGTGACCGGGCAGGTGCTCAAGATCGTCTCGGCCCGTCCGGATGCGGTGCTGATCGCCGGCTCCGGCACCCCCGCCGCCCTGCCGCAAAAACCCTCAAGGAGCGCGGCTTCAACGGCAAGATCTACCAGACCCACGGCGTGGCCAACAACGATTTCCTGCGCGTCTGCGGCAAAGACTGCGAAGGCACGCTGCTGCCCGCGGGCCCGATGCTGGTGGCCAGCCAGTTGCCCAACGACCATCCGGTCAAAAAGTCGGCCCTGGCCTATGTGCAGGCCTATGAAGGGGCGTACGGCCAGGGCTCGGTGAGCACCTTCGGCGGCCATGCCTGGGATGCCGGTCTGCTGCTTGCTGCCGCGGCGCCCGAGGCGCTCAAGAAGGCCAAGCCGGGCACGCCGGAGTTCCGCGCCGCGCTGCGCGATGCGCTCGAAGGCCTGAAGAACGTGGCCGGGGCGCACGGCATCTTTACCATGTCGCCGACCGACCATGCCGGCCTGGACCAGCGCGCCCGCGTGATGGTCAAAGTCGAAAACGGCACCTGGAAGTACCAGCCCTGAGCCGTCACCCCGGGCGCGTCGGCATCCCGGATGCCGCGCGCGTGGGTGCTCCCTTGACCTTGCCGGCGGCGCCAGCCGCCGGCGCTGTGGTGTGACCCCATGGATCTGCAAATCGCCCTGTTCCTGGGCCAGGACGGGATCATCAACGGCGCCATCTATGCCCTGATGGCGCTGGCGCTCGTGCTCGTGTTCTCCGTGACTCGGGTGATTTTCGTCCCGCAGGGGGAGTTGGTGGCCTACGGGGCGCTCACGATGGCCGTGCTGCAGGCCGGCGGTACCCCCGCGACCCTGTGGTTGCTGCTGGCCATGGCGGCCGCGACGCTGGCCGTGGAAGCGTGGCGCCAGCGGCGGGGCGGACAGGTGGACTGGTGGTCCACTGGTCTGTGGTGCGGCGTGTTGCCGGCGCTGGCGGCGCTGGCCGTCTGGTGGCAGCCGACCACGCTGGTGGGCAAGGCGCTGACCGTGCTGCTGCTGGTCACGCCCTTGGGGCCGTTGACCTATCGGTTGGCGTTTCGGCCGTTGTCGCACGCGACGGTGTTGGTGCTGCTGATCGTCTCGGTCGCGCTGCACGGCGTACACATGGGGCTGGGGCTGTGGTTCTTTGGCGCCGAGGGTTCGCGCACTCCGCCGTTCTCGGAGGCGCGGTTCGACCTCGGCAGCGTGCCCGTCAGCGGCCAGTCGCTGGTGGTGCTGGGCGTGACCGGGCTGCTGGTGGTCGCGATGTTCGTGTTCTTCGAGCGCACGTTGCTCGGCAAGGCACTGCGCGCCACGGCCATCAATCGCGTCGGCGCGCGCCTGATGGGTATCCCGACCGAGCTGTGCGGTGATCTGAGTTTTGCTCTGGCGGCGCTGATCGGGGCGGTCTCCGGGCTGCTCATTGCGCCCATCACCACCATTTATTACGACACGGGCTTTCTGATTGGGCTTAAGGGCTTCGTCGCCGCCATCATCGGCGGTCTGGCCAGCTACCCGGCTGCCCTGCTGGGCGCGGTGCTGGTGGGGCAGCTCGAGGCCTTCGCGTCGTTCTGGGCCAGCGCGTTCAAGGAGGTGCTGGTGTTCACACTGATCATCCCCGTGCTGCTGTGGCGCTCGCTGCGCAGCCACCATGTGGAGGACGAGGAATGAGCGCCGACACCCGCGCCCCCCACGTCGAGGCTGCCGCGCCCGCGACCCCCGGCGTCGGGGTATCGCCCCGCAGGGTGACGCTCGGCCTGGTGCTGGCGCTGGCCGCCGCCTGGGGCTTCCTGCCCGATTTCACCGTTACCCTGCTCAACTACATCGGGCTGCATGCTCTGGTGGCGCTGGGGCTGGTCATGCTGACGGGTGTGGGGGGTATGACCTCGTTTGGTCAGGCCGCCTTCGTGGGCCTGGGGGCCTATGCGACGGCCTGGGTCTGCACATCGCCCGACGTGGCTGCCGCCCTGTCCGGCCTGCCCCCGCAGGCCTTGCCGTGGGTGGGGTTGGTCCTGGGGCTGGTGCTGACCTTCGGGGTGGCCTGGGGGCTGGGCGCGGTGACGCTGCGCCTGGGGGGCCACTATCTGCCGCTGGCCACCATTGCCTGGGGGCTGAGCCTGTACTTTTTGTTTGGCAACCTGGGCTTTCTGGGCGGGCACACGGGGCTCACCGGCATCGCCCCGCTGACGCTGTTGGGGGTCTCGCTGGCCGATCCGCGCGCGCTGGGTATCCTGATCTGGGTGATTCTGCTGCTGGCGGTGTGGGCGTTGCACAACCTGCTCGATTCGCGTGAGGGACGCGCCATCCGCGCGCTCAAGACCGGCCGCGTCATGGCCGAGTCCATGGGCGTGGACACGGCGCGCCAGCGCATCAAGGTGTTCGTGCTGGCGGCGCTGCTGGCTGCGGTGTCGGGCTGGTTGTATGCCCACCTGCAGCGCTTCGTCAACCCGACGCCGTTCAATCTAAACATCGGCATCGAATACCTATTCATGGCGGTGGTCGGCGGCAGCGGGCACCTGTGGGGGGCGCTGCTCGGCGCAACACTGATCGCCTTGCTCAAGGAGCAGTTGCAAGACTGGCTGCCCAAGCTGTTTGGCATGAGCGGCAACTTCGAGGTCATCGTTTTCGGCCTGCTGATGATGCTGGTGCTGCAGCGCTACGCCGACGGACTGTGGCCCACGCTGGCCGGCTGGGCGCGCCGGGCGGGCGTGGTGTCCCCGCCGCGCAAGCTACCGGCGCCGGCCGCCCTGCCGGGCCGTGCCCTGCCCGCCGTGGGCACGGTGCTGATCGAGGCACGCGACGTCACCAAGCGCTTTGGCGGCCTGGTGGCCAACAGCCAGGTGTCGCTGGAGGTGCGCGCCGGCGAGGTGCATGCGCTGATCGGTCCCAACGGTGCCGGCAAGAGCACCTTCTTCAACATGATCTCGGGCGTGGACGACCCGACCGAGGGCGAGGTTCGGCTGCTGGGCCAGCCCATGGTCGGGCGACCCTCGCGGGACTTTGCCGCGCTGGGCCTGGGGCGAACCTTCCAGCACGTGCGGCTGCTGGGCCAGCGCAGCGTGCTGGACAACGTGGCGCTGGGCGCGCACCTGCGCGGGCGGCGCGGCTGGCTGGCCAGCATGCTGCGGCTGGACCGTCACGAGGAAGCCGCGCTGCTGGCCGAGGCGATGCGCCAAATCGAGCGCTGCGGGCTGACGGAGCACGCGCACACGCCCGCGGGGTCGCTGGCCTTGGGCCAGCAGCGCATCGTCGAGATTGCCCGGGCGCTGGCGGCCCAGCCGGTGTTGCTGCTGCTGGACGAGCCGGCCGCGGGCCTGCGCCATCTGGAAAAGCAGGCCCTGGCGCGGTTGCTGGACCAGTTGCGCCGCGAGGGGCTGGGCATCCTGATCGTGGAGCACGACATGGAATTCGTGATGAACCTGGCCGACCGCATCACGGTGCTGGACTTTGGCACCGTGATCGCGCGCGGCACCCCGGCCGAGGTCCAGCGCGACCCGCGCGTGCTGGCGGCCTATCTAGGCGACGATGGTCTGGGAGGCGCCGCATGAGCCCCGCCGAACGCACGCCGCTGCTGCGTCTGCGCGGCTTTTGCGTCTCCTACGGGCCGGTGGAGGCACTGCACCAGGTCGATCTGGACGTTCATGAGGGCGAGATCGTCACCGTCATCGGCCCCAACGGGGCGGGCAAGACCACGCTGCTCAACGCCGCGATGGGCCTGCTGCACTCGCGCGGCGAGCTGGCCGTGGCCGGCGAGGTGGTGCCGCGGCCCAGCGTCGAGCGCATGGTGGCGCGCCAGGTGGCGCTGGTGCCGGAAAAGCGCGAACTGTTCGGCGAGATGTCGGTGGAAGACAACCTGCTGCTGGGCGGCTTTGCGCGCTGGCGCCGCGGCGACCGCACGCAGCGCGAGCGCATGGAGGAGGTGTTCGCGATCTTTCCGCGCCTGCGCGAGCGCCGGGCGCAGATGGCGGCCACACTATCTGGCGGCGAGCGCCAGATGCTGGCGATTGGCCGTGCGCTGATGGCCAAGCCGCGCCTGCTGATGCTGGACGAGCCGTCGCTGGGCCTGGCGCCGCTGATCGTGCGCGAGGTGCTGCAGACCGTGGCGCGGCTGCGCGAGGTCGGTGTATCGGTGCTGCTGATCGAGCAAAACGCCCGTGCCGCACTGCAGATCGCCGACCGCGGCTACGTGCTGGAGATGGGCGCCATCGCCCTGTACGGCGCGGCCGAGGACCTGCTGCACGACCGCCGCATCGTCGAGACTTACCTGGGCTTGGGCGGTCACCGAGCCGCCGAGCCGGCTGTCCCGTCCACCGCGGCTGCCTGACGCCCAGCCCGCCGCCCCGGCGCCGGGCCCGGTGTGTCACGGCGACCCGCATCTTTCTGTTTTCGATGGAGAGCACGACCCCGATGAACGAAATCCCCGTCCTGCAGAGCTACATCGCCGGCCGCTGGTTCGGCCACACCCCGGCGCAGACGCTGCGCAGCGCCGTCAACTGCCGCCCGGTGGCGGCCACGCATGCCGAGCCGATCGACTTCGCCGAGGCGCTGGCGCACGCGCACCGGGCGCAGGCGGCGCTGCTGCGGCTGGACTTCCAGCAGCGCGCCGCGCGTCTGAAGGCCCTGGCCAAGTACCTGATGGAGCGCAAGGAGGCGCTGTACGCCGTCTCCGCCCACACCGGCGCCACACGCCAAGACGGCTGGATCGACATCGAGGGCGGCATTGGCACGCTGTTTGCGCACGCGAGCCTGGGCAGCAACGAGCTGCCGAGCGGCAACCTGCTGCACGAAGGCCCGCCGGTGCCGCTCGGCAAGCAGGGGCACTTTGCCGGCACGCACATCCTGGTGCCGCGCGCCGGCGTGGCGGTGCACATCAACGCCTTCAATTTCCCCGTCTGGGGGCTGTTGGAGAAGTTCGCGCCGACCTTCCTGGCCGGTATGCCGTGCATCGGCAAGCCCGCCACCGCCACCAGCTACCTGACCGAGGCGCTGGTGCGCCTGATCGTCGACAGCGGTCTGCTGCCCGAAGGCAGCCTGCAGCTCGTCATCGGCGGCACCGGCGATCTGCTGGATCGGCTGGAAGGCCAGGACGTGGTCACCTTCACCGGCAGCGCCGACACCGCGGCGCGGCTGCGCGCGCACCCCAACCTGGTGCGTCAGTCGATTCCGTTCAACGCCGAGGCCGACTCGCTCAACAGCGCCATCCTGGCCCCCGACGTCACCCCGGACGACGAGGAGTTCGACCTCTACGTCAAGGAGGTGGTGCGCGAGATGACCGTCAAGGCCGGGCAGAAATGCACCGCGATCCGCCGCGCGCTGGTGCCACGCCGCCACCTGGAGGCGCTGGCCGAGCGGCTACGCGCGCGCCTGGCCAAGGTGGTGGTGGGCGACCCGGCGCTGGAGGGCGTGCGGATGGGGGCGCTGGCCTCGCACGCGCAGCAGCGCGACGTGGCCGAGCGCGTGGCCCTGCTGCGCGCCGGCGCCGAGGTGGTGTGGGACGGCGGGCCAGACTTCGCGCCGCTGGGCGACGGCACCGCCGAAGGCGCGTTCTGCGCGCCGACGCTGCTGCTGGCGCGCGACCCGCACGGCCACGCCGCGGTGCACGAGGTAGAGGCGTTCGGCCCGGTCAGCACGCTGCTGCCTTACGACGATCTGGACGAGGCGCTGGCCCTGGCCGCGCGCGGCCGCGGCAGCCTGGTGGCCACGCTGGTCACGCGCGATCCTCGGGTGGCCGCGCACGCGATTCCGCTGGCCGCGGCGTGGCACGGCCGGCTGCTGGTGCTGGACTGTGAGGCCGCGGCCGAATCCACTGGCCACGGCTCGCCGCTGCCGCCGCTGAAGCACGGCGGCCCGGGCCGCGCCGGTGGCGGCGAGGAGCTGGGGGGCCTGCGCGCCGTCAAGCACTATTTGCAGCGCGCCGCGGTGCAGGGCTCGCCGACGATGCTGACGGCCGTGACCGGCGAATATGTGCGCGGCGGCGCGCGCCTCGAGACCGAGGTGCATCCGTTTCGCCGTTGCTTCGAGGATCTGCGCATCGGCGAAAGCCTGCTGACCCACCGCCGCACCGTCACCGAAGCCGACATCGTCGCCTTCGGTGGCATTTCCGGCGACTACTTCTACATGCACTTCGACGAGATCGCCGCCAAGGACTCGCCGTTCGGGCGCCGCATCGCGCACGGCTACTTCGTGCTGTCGGCGGCGGCGGGCCTGTTCGTCTCGCCGGCGCCGGGGCCGGTGCTGGCCAACTACGGCCTGGAGACGCTGCGCTTCGTCAAGCCGGTGGCCATCGGCGACACCATCCAGGCGCGCCTGACCTGCAAGCGCAAGATCGACCGCGCTAAGACCGACGCCCAGGGCCGCGGCCAGGGCGTGGTGGCGTGGGACGTGGAGGTCATCAACCAGCACGGCGAGCTGGTGGCCAGCTACGAGATCCTGACGCTGGTGGCCAAGCGTGCCTGAGGACCGCGCCGGGCGGGAGGTCGCGCCGTGATGCGCCTGCCGCCGGCTTCCCCGTTCGTTTCCCATCCAGACCCTCCGCCATGACGACCCACGCCTTCATTTGCGACGCCATCCGTACCCCCTTCGGCCGCTACGGCGGCGCCCTGTCCGGCGTGCGCACCGACGACCTGGCCGCCAAGCCGATCGAGGCGCTGATGGCGCGCCACCCGCGCCTCGACTCGGGCGCGCTGGACGACGTGATCCTGGGCTGCGCCAACCAGGCCGGCGAGGACAACCGCAACGTCGCGCGCATGGCCGCGCTGCTGGCCGGTTTGCCGGTGGAGGTGCCGGGTGCGACCGTCAACCGGCTATGTGGCTCCGGGCTGGATGCGGTCGGCAGCGCCGCGCGCGCCATCCGTGCCGGCGAGGCCGAGCTGTTGATCGCCGGCGGGGTGGAGAGCATGAGCCGCGCGCCGTTCGTGATGCCGAAGGCCGAGGCGGCGTTTGCCCGCACCAATGCGGTCTACGACACGACGATCGGCTGGCGCTTCGTCAACCCGCGCATGCAGGCGCTGCACGGCACCGATTCGATGCCGGAGACGGCGGAAAACGTCGCCACCGAGTTCGGCATCACGCGCGAGGATCAGGACCGTTTTGCGCTCGCGTCGCAGCGCAAGGCGCTGGTGGCGCAGCAGGCTGGCGTGCTGGCGCAGGAGATCGTGCCGGTGACGATTCCGTCGCGCAGAGGCGAGCCGGCCGTGGTGGCGCACGACGAGCACCCGCGCGAGACGACGCTGGAGGCGCTGGCCAAACTGAAGGGCGTGGTGCGACCCGGCGGCACCGTCACCGCCGGCAACGCCAGCGGCGTCAACGACGGCGCCTGCGCGCTGATCGTGGCCAGCGAGGCCGCCGCGGCGCGCCACGGTCTGACGCCGCGTGCGCGCGTGGTCGGCATGGCGGTGGCGGGCGTGCTGTCGCGCATCATGGGCATCGGCCCGGCGCCGGCCACGCGCAAAGTGCTGGCACGCACGGGCCTTGAGCTCAAGCAGATGGACGTGATCGAATTGAACGAGGCGTTCGCCGCGCAGGCGCTGGCGGTGCTGCGGCTGCTGGGCCTGCCGGACGACGACGCGCGCGTCAACCCCAACGGCGGCGCCATCGCGCTTGGCCATCCGCTCGGCGCCAGCGGCGCGCGGCTGGTGACGACCGCCGTCAACCAGTTGCACCGCAGCGGCGGACGCTACGCGCTGTGCACGATGTGCATTGGCGTCGGGCAAGGCATCGCGCTGGTGCTGGAGCGTGTCTGAGCAGCGGCTGCGCTGGTCGCGGCAGCCGCAAAAAAAAGAACCCCGACCTAAAGGGCCGGGGTTGCAAGCCTTTTGCTGTCACACACAAAGGCACCCGCTCAGGGAGGAAAAGCGGGGAGCCGCGCGAACGACTCGGGACGAAATCTACCACAAGCTGACAGCGAATTCAACACAAAGCCGTAAAAAAGCCACTCGAAGGCCACCGAACGAATTAAATATCACTGTTGTCATTTCTGGCCTGGAGCTCGAAGCGCAGCAGCCGGCATTCGATGGGGCCGTTGAAGAGTGGCACGCGCCGGCTGGCCTGCAGCCGCAGGTGCCGGGGCAGGTCCCGGTCAGGGGTCAGCACCCAGGCGGTCCAGCCGCCGAAATGCGTTTTCCAGTGGGCGGCCAGCCGCTCGTAAAACACGTCGGCGCCCAGGCCGCCCGCCACCCCCGCGGCTTCGATGCGTTCGCCATAGGGCGGGTTGAGCAGCAGCACCCCGGGGCGGTCCGTGGGAGGCAGGCGCTGCAGGGCGTCCCCCCCGCGGAACTCGACGGCTGCCCCGACGCCGGCGCGCTCGGCGTTGCGGCGCGCGAAATCGACCATGCGAAACGCCACATCGCTGCCGTAGGCCAGCGGCGGATGACCGGTGGGCCAGGGGCGCTCGTGCGCGCGCGCCTGTTCGCGCAGCGCCACCCAGCGGGCGGCATCGTGGGGCAGCAACCGCTCGAACGCAAAGCGCCGTTGCCGTCCCGGAGCCTGCCGCAGCGCGATCTGCGCGGCCTCGATGACCAGCGTGCCGCTGCCGCAACAGGGGTCGAACAGCGGCACCGGCTCGCCGTTGGAGTCGGCGCCAGTCCAGCCGGTGGCGGCGATCATGGCTGCGGCCAGCGTTTCCTTGAGCGGGGCGTCGCCTTTGTTGGTGCGCCAGCCGCGTTTGAACAGCGGCTCGCCGCTGGTGTCCAGCGCCAGGCTTAGCCGATCGGCGCTCAGGTGGGCGTACAGGCGCACATCCGGGTGCGCGGTGTCCACGCTGGGCCGCGCGCCGCAGCGCGCGCGCACCCGGTCGCAGACGGCGTCCTTGATGCGCAGGGCGGCGAAGTTGAGGCTGCGCAGCGGGCTGCGCTGGGCGGTCACCTCGACTTTGATGGTGCGCGCGGGGGTGAACCACGCTTCCCACGGCACGTCGGATGCGGCGGCGTACAGGTCGTCCTCGTGGCGGTAGGGGCCCTCCCACAGGCGCACCAGCACGCGCTGGGCGATGCGGCTGTGCAGGTTGAGGCGCAGCACCGTGTCCCAGTCGCCGCGCAGGCCGACGCCCGTGCGGCCCACGTGCAGGGCGTCGGTGGCAAGGCCGGTCAAGCGGGCGACCTCGTCGGCCAAAAACGGGGCGCTGCCGCCGGCGCAGGGCAGAAACAGATCGAATACGGGCATGGGGTTACAGGGTCTTGCGCAGGCTGGCGGTGGGGATGCGCAGGGCCTCGCGGTATTTGGCGACGGTGCGCCGCGCGCATTCGATGCCCTGCTCCTTGAGCAAATCCGCGAGCTGGCTGTCGCTCAGCGGTTTGCGTGGATCCTCGCCAGCGATCATTTGCTTGATGAGGGCCCGCACGGCCGTGCTGGATGCGTTACCGCCGGCGTCCGTGCCCAGGCTGGAGCCGAAAAAATACTTCAGCTCGAAGGTGCCATACGGGGTGGCCATGTATTTGGCCGTGGTGACACGGCTGATGGTGGACTCGTGCAGGCCCAGTTCGTCGGCGATGTCGCGCAGCACCAGCGGCCGCATGCCCACCTCGCCATGCAGGAAGAAGCTGCGCTGCCGCTCGACGATGGCGCGCGCCACGCGCAAGATGGTGTCGAAGCGCTGCTGCAGGTTTTTGATGAACCAGCGCGCCTCCTGTAGCCGCTGTTGCAGCTCGCCTCCGCGCAGGCCGCGCAAGGCCTGCGCGTACAGGTCCGACACGCGCAGTCGTGGCAGCACGGCGGGGTTGAGCTGTACGTCGAACTGCGCCCCCTGCACGGTGACGATGACGTCGGGCACGATGATTTGCCGCTGCGCGTCGGCAAAGCGCCGGCCGGGCTTGGGCTCCAGGCGGGTCAGCAGCGCCAGGCCCGCGCGCAGGGTCGCGTCGTCCAGACCCGTGGTCTGGGCCAGCCGGCGCATGTCGCGCCGGGCAATCCATTCGATGGGCTGCTCGCACAGGGCCAGCGCGGCGCGCGCCTCGGGCGTGTTGGGCTGCTCCAGGATCTGCAGCCGCAGGCATTCGCCCAGATGGCGCGCGCCGACGCCAGCGGGCTCCATCGCCTGCAGCCAGCCGAGCGCGCGCCGCATCAGCGAGGCGACCTCCTCCTGCCGCGCTTCGCCGGCCGTCGGGTCGGCCGCCTGCACATGCCGCCACAGCGCCGCCGTCAGGTCCTCCAGCGAGTCGCCCAGGTAGCCGTCGTCGTCCAGCGACTCGATCAAAAAATACAGCGCCGCGCGCTCGTCGTCGTCCAGATGCAGGGCCAGGGCCTGCCGGTGCAGGTGGTCTTGCAGGCGTTCGGTGCCGCGCGCCAGCTCGGCGGCGCTGCCGTGCTTCTCGTCCGCCTGGCGGCCATCCCGATCGATCCCCGGCCCGTCCCACGACCAGTCGGTGTCGTCCGGGGCGAAGGCGTCGTCGGCATCCCCGGTGCCCGCATCCGACTCCGCCGGTGTGGGCCAGTCGTCGGGCGCCGCGGGGCTGGCGCTCTCCAGCAGTGCCACCGTGTCGGGCAGGCCCGGCTCGTCCCCGCCGTGGGCGGGGGGGGTCAGCGCCGGATCGTCCGCCCCGCTGTCGGTGTCGCCATCGGCGTCGCCAACCGCCCCGGCCTGCGCCGCCTGCTCCCCCGAACCGTCGGGCGCGTCCTCGTCGTCCGCGCGCTCGAGAAAGGGGTTGTCGGCCAGCATCTGCTCGACTTCCTGCGCCATCTCCAGGGTGGAGAGCTGCAGCAGCCGGATCGATTGCTGCAATTGGGGCGTCAGGGTCAGGTGCTGCGAAGCGCGCAGCGCGAGGCCGGGCTTCATGCGCGCTACAGTCGGAAGTGTTCGCCCAGGTAGACCCGGCGCACATCGGCGTTGTCCACGATCTCGGCGGGTGTGCCGCGGGCGAGGACCCGCCCTTCGCTAATGATGTACGCCTGGTCGCAGATGCCGAGCGTCTCGCGCACGTTGTGGTCGGTGATCAGCACCCCGATGCCGCGCGCCTTCAGAAAACCGATGATGCGCTGGATCTCGATGACCGCGATGGGGTCGATGCCCGCAAACGGCTCGTCCAGCAGGATGAAGCGCGGTTGCGCGGCCAGGGCGCGCGCGATCTCGACGCGCCGACGCTCGCCGCCCGACAGCGCGGGGGCGGGCGCGTCGCGCAGATGATCGACGTGCAGCTCCTCCAGCAGGGCGTCCAGGCGCGCGCGCAGCACGGGCTCCGGCAGGGGGTGGCCCGCCTCGTCGTGTTGCAGCTCCAGCACGGCGCGGATGTTTTGTTCGACCGTCAGCTTGCGAAAAATCGACGCCTCCTGCGGCAGGTAGCCCAAGCCCAGTCGCGCACGGCGGTGGATGGGCAGGTGCTCCACCCGCTGTCCGTCGATCCACAGCCGCCCGGCGTCGGCCCGGACCAGGCCGACGATCATATAAAACGATGTCGTCTTGCCCGCTCCGTTGGGCCCCAGCAGCCCCACCACCTCGCCGCTGCGCACCTGCAGCGACACGTCGTGCACGACGGTGCGGCGGCCGTAGCGCTTGTGCAGGCCCTCGGCACGCAGGCAGATGGCGGGTGTCGCGGTCACGGGCGGCGCTCCAGGCGGTCGCTCGGGGTTAGGGTGGGGGTGG